>CAZTZA010000040.1:0-19064 GCA_964618015.1 uncultured Spirochaetaceae bacterium
GACGACATGGGCGCCGACGGCTAGGGAAAGGATGCGGTCGCGTGTGTGGAATTAGCTAAAAAGCTTATGAGCGAACTAGCCCAATCCGACGAATAGATTTTTATAAGCTATGGATTCCCAAGAAACAGGTCCACGACTGAATAACCGCTCTACAAGCTCTCGGAATAGCATAGACCCGACCGCATGGCAAGAACGACTAGATCGTCTCACTGCTATCTTGAATCCCATCGCTGAGCACGCTACTGCCCAGGCATGTTGGCGCTGCCCCTATAAGGACCGACACGATCAGTGTACGGCAGCGTTCAGTTGCCGCAACCAAAGACGACAAGAAGATTCCACCCAGCTCCGCTGTGCCGGTGATGACAAACTCGACTACCGTAGTGCCTGGGAAGTCAGCAAAGGCACAACAGAAACCGTCCAAAAACGTTAGAATGGGCACACGAAAACGCTGTGCTTGCCGGCATGCAGGTGGTCCCCTCTGACTATCTACGATCATCACCATACAGGAACTATTTCTTGTGGAGAGCAGCATGCGTCGACCGACCTGCAGCGCCAGCCTCTTATCTCTGGCTTAAGCCTCTTTGACTACGCCGACCGTAGTAATACGCGTATCCCCAGCTCATGCGCTCGTTCAGGGAGCTGCCACGAGTGTGTCGTTCAGATTGATGCTGGAATTGAAGCACTGAGCCAACGAACAGATACTGAAAAATTCCTTAAAGATCCGTTTCGCCTAGCGTGCCAAACAAAGATCACCGACCTATGCGCAGAGATTTCCTATCAGCCGTTGCGACGCACTCCGCGGATTCTTACGGAGGGCCGACCAGTTGATCCTCAACCCAACTTAAGCGAAAACGCCTGCGTTCCTGAAGTCACAGATAACCGTCATGCCTCCATCCGCAGTCATGAATTGGGCCTTGCTATTGACATAGGTACTACAACGATAGTGATAAAGGTGATCGACCTAGAGACGGAACGGACTGTTGTGACTGCTTCCTTTGCTAATCCGCAGGGATTTGCGGGCAGCGATATTATGCACCGCATCTCCTATGCTGCTAGCCAATACACTAGTGAACTGCAGCGAGCGATCGTCAACGCCATCAACAGTGAGATCAGAATGGTAGCGCGAAACTATGGTTTTCGACGAACACAAGTCACTCAGGTGGTCGTCGCTGGCAATCCAACCATGCGTGACATCCTATTCGGACTAGATGTGCAAGCCCTAGGGCAACGCCCATATCGATCTACCGTGGAGGCCGAGTTCCGCACCGGCCTCCGCACCTCTACAGCACTTGAAGCTCCTGCTCGCCAACTCGGCCTACACTTCAACCCACGAGCCTATGTACTCAGTCTACCAATCATCGGCAGTCACGTCGGCGCAGATACTGCTGCATGCCTATTAGCGATCGGCATGGCAGATTTAGACCAACCGGTGATGCTAGTTGATGTTGGCACTAACACTGAAGTCGTAGTTGGCCACCGCGACCGAATGATCGCCTGCTCCTGCCCCGCTGGCCCCGCCTTTGAAGGAGGATCGATAACCTATGGAATGCCAGCCTACGAGGGCGCTATCGAAGCACTCACCTGGGATAACGGTAACTTCAGCTACCGAACGATCGGTGATATCCCCGCGGAAGGCATATGTGGATCAGGGTTCATCGATCTATTAGCCGAGCTGCGCAGAAACTCGATGATTACCCCAAAAGGTGTATTTACAGTCGATCGTAGACTTAAGCAGATTGACGTAGTGCCCGGATCCATCACCTTTTCACGAGCCGACGCTAGTACGTTAGCTCAGGCAAAGCCGCTAATTACTGCGGTCAGGTCATCGCCATGCGCCACTTCGGCATCGACCCAGGAGAACTGTATAGGCTCTATCTTGCCGGCGGCTTCGCTACGTATGTTAACTCATCTAATGCAATCGACATTGGTATGTTAGCGCCAGTTGAATCTAACCGCATTAAGAAGGTAGGAAATGCGGCAGTCGAAGGAGCCCGAATTGCGTTACTATCTACAATAGAGAGGGAACGTATCAACGCGCTTATTCAGCGCATCGAGCACGTGGAACTCGAACAGGAACCGGATTTTTTTGAACTATTCGTGGACGGTTGCCGTTTCGAACCGATGAATCTCAAGACCTTACCTAACTAGTTTGCGCTAACGAGGAGAATATAACCTTGGCCAACCGTGACCAGTCTTTTACCACAATAGGCGAGAATATACATACTACACGAGTGCTATTGCGACGCGGCAAACGTATCGCGCAAGCACCTGACGGACGTGAGTCGGTGCGCTTTAAAGATCGGAATGGTAACAACCGCTATCTTCCCATTCCGGATTCCACCAAGAGAACGCAAGATTACGAGGAAGGAAGAGTCAAGCACGTCGGAATCGCTGTCCGTACGGCAATGGGCGATGGAGTAGACGCACCGGTAGCACATGAATACCTTGCGACTCTAGTGGATCGTCAGGAGCAGGCTGGAGCCCACTATTTGGACCTCAATGTTGATGAAGTGTCACTAAAACCAGAAGAACAGCAACAAGCAATGACGTGGCTTGCCCGTACGGTCCAGACGACAGGCTCTACCTCGCTGTCGATCGACTCTTCGAATAGTGACACGATCCACATTGGACTTGAAGCAGTAGACGCTGAACTATCCGGGCAACCTCTACTCAACTCCGCATCACTGGAGCGCATTGACGTGCTCAATGACGCCACGTACTTCAATGCCAGTGTAGTCGTCACTGCGGCGGGGGACTCAGGTATGCCAACTGGATCTGATGAACGGGTACACAATGCGAGTATGATCATCGAGGCTGCACTTGCCAAAGGGATCAACGACTACGACATCTTTGTCGATCCTCTTGTATTTCCAATTTCCGTTGACACTGACTTCGGGAACCACTGCCTAGATGCAATCCGCACTATCCGTAGTCGCTTCGGACCGGAGATTCATATCACCGGAGGCTTTAGCAACGTATCGTTCGGAATGCCGCAACGCCGGTTGATTAATGATGCGTTTCTGCTGCTGGCAGTCCAAGCTGGAGCTGACAGCGGCATCGTCGATCCGGTGACCAGCCGCTTCGAAACGGTACTTAACATGGATCTATCCTCCACTCGATACCGAATAGCTGAGGATTTGCTCTTAGGACGCGATTACCGATGCAAGACATTCCTTCGCGCCCACCGCCAAGGAGAATTGGACGAAGGGGTTTGAGAATGCTCCAAAACTGGATAACTTTTACAAGATACAGCGATGACTGAGTACAAAGTATTATGCTGGCGTGGCATCCCCGCGCAAGTTAAGGTCTATGGAGAAGACGGTACGCTGTCTGCTCCCATGCCGGATAGGTACCAAACCGAGATCGACTTGGTCGCCTTAAAAGAAGGTTTAGCTGGTAGCGACGCCTATTTGGATCAGTGGAAGTGGGGAAGTAGGACCGCACGGAACGGAAGTGCTCGCCAGGTTCTGGATAGCGTGATTGCCGAATTGGTTGCCGAGTGGGACCCAAAGATAAATACTCGTCCGCCCACGAAAAGCGGCGATCAATAACACTAGCATTAGGCCGGTAGTATATGGCACGTCAGCGACTGTCCTTCGATAAAACAGAGATAGTATTAATCGACACTGAATCTAAATCACCAACAGTACATAACTTGAGGATTGATAACTTAGTGCGGCTCCGTCTAGTTACGCAGCGTGTCTTCGCACTATATCGATTCGTGGAGGATCAGGCGCTTGAATTCCATAGCCGCGATAAAATAGAACCCATCCTGCTACGCCGCCGTCGCAACAAGAAGCTGTTTGACGGTTATCTTAACAGTACAAGGAAGTTCTGCGAGACTAACCAGATTCCGTTTGTTGATGATACCCAAGCCGATGATAAGACACTCTTGAATGATTAGAAATACGAAAATTCAACACGCAATAAGGAGTACTCATGAGAAAAAGTAAGACCCTGGGAAAACTGCGAGCTGGCCGCTCTGTACGCATCTGTGGATTAGGCCACTTTAT
The DNA here is from genome assembly GCA_964618015.1 of uncultured Spirochaetaceae bacterium. Taxonomy (GTDB): domain Bacteria; phylum Spirochaetota; class Spirochaetia; order SZUA-6; family Bin103; genus CATQHW01. The sequence goes on from CAZTZA010000040.1 coordinate 4,014, forward strand.
ACCGGCCTTTATGCGCCAAGCAGCTCACCTCGGTTTCGACTGTGTATGGCTAGACCTAGAACACCGGGCAATGGAGCATCGTGAAATGCAATCCCTACTGATGCTGTCCCATTTAGTCGACATCGATGTCGTGGTTCGGGTACCACTAGTTGATGGAGCACAGCTTTACCGAGTGCTGGAGGATGGTGCCACCGGGATGATGTTTCCACTAGTGAATACCCCAGAACGAGCTCAACAGATTGTAGAAGCAACCAAGTTCCCACCGATCGGAAGCCGGGGCCAGGATGGCGCTGGCCTGGACGCGGATTACTTCGTGCCCACTGAGGAAGACTACGCTGACGCAGCTAATAGGGAGACATTGGTTATCGTTCAGATTGAGACCCCTCAAGCACTGGAGAATGCTGATGCAATCGCCTCGGTGGAAGGTATTGATGGTCTGTTCATCGGACCTGGAGATTTGGCTCTGCGTCTTAGGCATGAAGACAGTAAATTCGATCTTGACGCGGCTCATAGCGTAGTAGCAGCTGCCTGTTCGCGCCATGGCAAAGCATGGGGTCGGCCGGGGGACATGGCGGTTACGAATCAGATTCACAAAATGGGTGCTCAGCTACTTGTACAAGGTAGTGAGTTCATGGGCTTTATCAACGATCTACAAAAAGGCCAAAAGGCGTTAGATGACCTACTATCCGAAGAGCCAGAATTATTTGATCGGTCACCTCCTACTCAAACCCCGTAACAATGGCAGGCGATAGAGCTCAACCAAGATCCTTATCGGCCATCGCCCGATTAGCTAATGCAAGGGATAACGTCGCCGTCGCACTTTCTACTCTGCCGCCAGGCACAGAAGTCGAATACCAGGGCACATGGCGGTTACCTCACCCTGTGCTTGAAGGACACCGGTTTGCCGTGACACCCATCCGACGCGGCGACAAGCTCTTATCCTGGGGCTATCCGTTCGGTCGCGCGCTCTGCGACATCGACCCAGGTGAATGGATACGGAACGATAGCATAGTTACAGCATTAGCCGGGCGCGACCGGACAATCCTTAATCTTGACGCTGAACTACCGGTTGACCCTAACTTCTCTGACCAGTCACTTTCGCAATCCGCTCGTGTTGACCAGGCTATTCAGGCAGCTGCATTGCCAAAGCCATCGGTGAGACACTATTTCACAGGATACGACCGTGGCGACCGTGGTTTTGGGACTCGAAACTACGTAATTGTTCTCGCCGTTAATTCGCATGCTAGCGCTGCAGCAGTCGCACTAGCCCGAAAACTTGACGTTACCGCTCGCTCACTAGGAGAGTGTGACGGCGTTGTCCCTGTTGCCCATACTGAAGGAGGTGGACCTGAACCACCGAACAACCGGGAGCTTATTGAGCGAACAATAGTTGGATTTCTAGTTCACCCCAATGTAGCAGCTGCCGTCGTACTGGATCATCCGGAAGGTGCAGTACGATGGTCTGAGGTTATTGCCTGTGCAGATGCGCGCTCACGGAGGCTCGACCAAGTTCCGATCATAGCTATGACGGCCGGTGATCAGGTAGATGAAGAAACCTTACTGCCTTTATTACGCGTGGCTACATCTGCTGATCGATGCGAGATCCCAGCATCAGAGCTCAACATCGCCCTACAATGCGGAGGCTCTGATGCATTCTCCGGTATTTCCGGAAATCCACTAGCTGGGGCAGTCGCCCGAGAGGTGATTGCGGGTGGGGGGGCCGCTATTCTGGCAGAGACCGATGAATTGATCGGTGCCGAGCAGTATATACTCTCTTCGGTCGCTGACCGACAGATAGCCGCAGATTTCCTTGCACGAATAGAGCGATTCAAGGCGTGGGTTGACCGACATGGCCAATCGATGGCGGGCAACCCGTCGGGAGGCAACAAGCTACGGGGCCTATACAACATTACCTTGAAGTCTATCGGAGCTGCTGCCAAGAAGGCACCCGACGTAAGCCTATCCGGGGTCGTTGACTATTCAGCTCCTGTCTCGGAGACGGGATTACACTTTATGGACAGTCCAGGTAACGACCTAGAAAGTATCGCCGGACAAGTTGCGTCGGGTGCTAATCTGATCTTCTTCGTAACTGGTAACGGCTCAATCACCAATTTTCCATTCGTGCCAACGATAAAATTCGTAACCACTACACAGCGATATGAACTCCTAGAACATGAGATGGACGTTAACGCCGGCCGTTACCTGGACGGTGAGCCCATGGATGCATTGACCGAAGAAGTGCTGCAGCAGACTCTTCAGGTTGCCTCCGGGGAGCAGACCAAAGGAGAAATTGCCGGTCACAGCCAGGTCTCCATCTGGCGCGACTGGGCGATCGGTGAAGGACTTGACGGTCACAGGCCTACCCATATCAGTTCACCAACTGACGAACAGAACGTGATCAAGCCTGAACCGCTGATGGACCAAAAAGCAGCACGTCATAACCGTCATCATCACGGTCTTTTAGTTCCCGACTTACGGCCTGCCCGAGGAACCGTGGGCCTAATCGCTCCAACCTCGCTCTGCTCCGGACAGGTAGCTGGCCTGATCGCTGCGATTATCGAGAAACGAGGAATCGGCGCGGGGGTACTGCAACGGGTAGTTGCACTACCTCATACCGAAGGATGCGGCTCGGGAGGCAGCGTCGACCTTTACACCCGTACTCTGATAGGCCATGTGCTACACCCAACAGTAGCAACAGCGCTACTGTTGGAACACGGCTGTGAGAACACTCACAACGATCACTTTCGCTCGGCAATCACCCGTGAAGGTCAGACGGTTGATCAATTCGGCTGGGCAAGCATTCAACTAGACGGCGGAATTGCGGCAGTGACTGAGCGCGTAGCCAACCATTTCACTACAGCAAGCATACGACGACCTGATGATGATAAAACGCCGCACACAAAACGCACGCCGGTGATCGGCTTAATCATTTCCGGATTTCCGAATAAACAAACCACCGTTGATCTACTGAGTAGCTTTGTCGTCGCTGTCGTCGCATCCGGTGCATCGATCGTTGCGCCCGTTGTCGGTCCAACAGCCGAAGCACTGGCTTCGGGAGGGATAATAGGTAACAACGAGTGCCCTTCAATGGGTTTTGCTGAGCCTCCACATTCCAGCGGCCTGCACTTGATGGCATCACCAACAGCTCATATCGACGAAATAATCGCTGGTCTCGTCTCCGCCAGCGCCGAGTTGATAATAGCCTTCGGTCCGCAGCGACCAATCCATGCACACCCCTTCGTGCCTGTTTTACAGGTTACTGATGGTCCCCAAAAAACTGGATTCGATTTAGTGATCAGTAACGGGAAATCAATTTCCGATGAAAGCCACCGTCTGAATGAACTAGCCGCCGCAGCAATCTCTCGGCATTATGTTCCAAAACAACTGAAAGCAGGGATGGTAACGTTTCAGGTTACGAGAGGAAAATCTGGCATCTCTCTCTAAAGACTGATTTTATTCTCGACGCCAGCGACGAATTGCCTCAGCAACTCCACAGAATCCACCTGCTGCGACAACTTCGTACCTGGCGCGGAGTGCCGGCGTAGCGTCTGCAACCACGTAACTAACCCCGGACCACTCCAACAGATCGACGTCATTGTAATCATTGCCTACCGCGCAAACATCACTGCGATGGACTCCATGCCGGGCGGCAAGCCACGCTGCTGCGTGGCCCTTAGAAACCTGACTCGGGAAGACTTCAATCCAAGTCGAGCAATGATCTAGCGGTGACGTAGTCCTTATAACCGTTAGGTCGGGCAAAAGCTCAGCTATCTTCTCGCAAGACGGATCCGGACGATTATCTGGAACGACCGCTATCAATTGGGCACTTGGTCTATGCTCACCAGACAGGGGTGAGGAGAACAAGCGATAGCGGTCGATACGCATCTCAAAATCCGCATTGGGCCGTCCAGACCGTCTGAATTGAAAAAAATGATTATCAGGGATGGGTCGGTGCACCATAAAATCTAGATCTAGTCTAAGCATTACTTGGACCGCAGCTGCGGTCTCACTACTGCTTAGGGAATATGCCGAAAGTAGACGATTACGGTGCAAATCGTAAATTCCAGCTCCTGATGAGAATACTATGTAGTCAACAGGAAAACGTTCGCCTACCACTAGACTAAACGAGTAGAGACTGCGTCCAGTTGCAATGGCTCTTGGCCACCCATCCTTCCCTATCATTGAAAGTGCAGCACGGTCGCACTCGCTTAGTCGATGGTCCGCACCAAGCAGGGTGCCGTCCAGATCAGTTACCAGGAGCCCTCGACGCCGTTTCAGCGGAGGTCGAAGGCTTTCTTTACGGTCTGGGTTATTGCCTTGATATCCGTTAAGTCAATCGGCAACACCACTTCTGGGTTCTTCGCAGACAATTTCTGCAATTCACTAATGTATCCTTCAGCAGTACGTAACACGATAGCATCCTCACCACCTTCAGACTGAACCGCCTCAGAGATTTTAGTCAGTCCCGCTGCAGTCGCAATAGCAATCGCCCGTATCTCCTCGGCCAGACCTTCCGCTTCATTAACGTGGCGTGTCTTCTCACCTTCAGAGCGATTGATCGCCTCTTCCATGACCCCGATAGAGTGGTTGATGCGAGATTCCATCTCACCGACGCTACGAGCAACCACAGCCCGTTTCTCGCGTTCAGCCTTTATCTGTGACTCCATCGACTGCTCCACGCTTGACGGTAGCTGGATGTTCTGGATTTCATACCGGGTAACTTTTACTCCCCATGGATCAGAGGCCTCATCAAGCGCCTGAACGATCGCAGAGTTAATCTGATCGCGTTCCTCAAAGGTACGATCAAGCTCCAGCTTTCCGATAACAGAGCGCATGGTGGTCTGAGCAAGCTGAATAGTGGCGTATTCGTAGTTCTGGATACCATAGCTAGCCCGCTGTGGGTTAATGACCCGGAAATACAGCACCCCGTCTACGGTAATTTTGACGTTGTCCTGCGTAAAGCACGGCTGGGGAGGAACGTCTACCGCCTGCTCCTTAAGGCTATGCCTGTAGCGCACACGATCAATGTAGGGTACAAGGACATGAAATCCGGCCTCTAAGGTTTTCCGATACTTCCCTAGCCGTTCCACTACCAAAGCCCTACGGGCTGAGACTACTCGAATGTTGGTCAATATGCTGAGCAACACTGCCGCTCCGAGAAGCAACCAGACTACAACTTGCGTTTCCATCAGCTTTCAGCTTCTCCGTTACTATTGGCGGATCGGGAACCAAGTGCAGCCTGCAGGAGCGAGCGCACTTGAGCTACATCTATTGGCATGACAGCCACATCACCACTCTCCAAGATACGGCCAAACTGCTCCAAATATTGCTCAGCTACACGTAGCGAAACCGCAACTTTACCCTTAGGCTGCTGAATCGCATGAGCTACCTTGCTGATACCATCTGCGGTAGCTTCAGCCGTCGATTCTATCGCGTTGGCGCGCCCTTCGGCTTCATTAATGCGTCGCTGTCGCTCCCCTTTCGATAGATTAATTGCCTCTTCGCGTTCGCCCTTCGAGATGTTGATACGTGCCTCTTTCTCGCCTTCGCTCTTCAGTATCTCAGCCCGTTTTTCACGCTCAGCACGCATCTGTTGCTCCATCGCCTGCAGCACTGATTCTGGAGGAGAGATATCCCGCACTTCATAACGCGTCACCTTGATTCCCCATGGATCCGAGGCTTCATCCACAGCTCGAACAATCGCGTCGTTGATCTCATCCCGTTCTGAAAAGCTTTTGTCTAAATCGATGCGTCCCATTTCTGAACGCATAGTAGTCTGCGCGAGCTGGGTGGTAGCATAACGATAATTATCAATGCCGTAACTTGCTCTCACTGGATCTACCACGCGTAAATACAGAATACCATCGACATTGAGCTGGACATTATCGGCGGTAACGCAAGTCTGAGGAGGTACATCTAAGGCCTCTTCCTTCAAGGATTGCTTGTAAGCAACACGCTCAACAAAAGGAATCAACAGGTGAAGTCCAGGAGCTAAAGTTCTTGAGTATTTCCCAAGACTTTCCACGATCCGCGCTTCTTGCTCAGGAACAACGCGTATAATGTTTTTTAGAAGAAAAAAAGCTACTGCGACAATAGCAACCCAAAAAATAAATCCCATAAATGTTACTACCGCCTACTTGTCCGTTGCGAAGAATCAGTCAGCCGAATCGCCTCTTCTACGTAAGATTTAGCTACCTCTACAGTAAGATTTTCTTCTCTGACCACTTCAACTATATCGTTCACTTCAAAACAGCCACTCCAACTTACTGCTCTCCAGGAAGTACCGTCAATCCGCACTCGGCCAGGCCGGCCCGGGGCAATCCTCTCAACGACTTCCACCGACCTGCCTGAAACCTTTCCAGTATTACCACGACTTTTTAGCCCAGCTAGCATTTTCCTGAGGTAACGACGCAGCACGAATAACGACAACACCGATGCTCCGATCCAAATAAGTATTTGAATTGCAAAATTACCGCGCAAACCCCCGAACAGTGCTACCATTAAAGAAGTTGTAAGCGCCCCCACTCCAAAGAAAAATGCGATGAGACCAGAAAACAAGAGCTCAATACCGATCAACACGATACCGGCTATGGCCCAAATGGATGGAAATAGGTCCAAAACTATATCTCAATGGGATTCTGTTGCCTAGATTATGCTGGGTCAAGCCATAATATTTCGTCTGCATATTTGGCGGGCGACCGAGGCTATGTTAACCTGCTCCGTAGAAGACTGTAGCTATGGCATTAAGTGACGAGCGGCAACAGGTCCTGCGGATGATCGATGAAGGAAAGATCACTGCTGAAGAGGGTGTCCAGTTGATAGATGCACTCAGTGACGGCGGTGAAAGCTGGCTCAATGATCGATCGGAGATCGCAGAACCTGTTGACAAGGAAGCCCAAGTGCAAATCACCGTGACCCAAGCCGACGGTCAAGGGGCTAAAGTGATATTGCCGTTACTTCTTGCTCGAGTGGCGTTACCGTTATTTGATCTTCCTCAAGCTGCATTGCTGGGAGAATTCGGAGTCGACATGAACCGTGTTCGCGAGGCATTACGGACTGGTGAGCCAGGAGATGTCCTGGATTACGAGGACGAACACTCCGGGCACCGCGTGCATATCGCCATCGTCTGATTCACCACTACTTGGTCGCTTGCTAAAGTTGTCCGCTCAAGCGCTGATTACCCTTAGCCCTCGTGGAGCACCGCTTAGAATACGCGCTCCGTCGTCGGTTACTACTAAGAGATCCTCGATGCGTACTCCGCCCCATCCCGATCGGTAAGCGCCTGGCTCGATAGTCACCACATCGCCCGCTACCAGTACCGTATTAGGACTTTCTCTTAAGCTAGGACTTTCATGGATTGCGAGTCCCACACCATGGCCGATGCTATGCCTCCAACAATCATCCATACCAGCATTAACGAACTCCGCTCTCGCAGCCGCATTAATCACCTCGCTACTAGTGCCAGGCCGCACTAGAGAGAGTGCCTGATTATGTGCGCGCATCACCGCAGCATAGAAATAGTTTTGATCGTTCGTTGGTTCGCCAACTACCCAATCTCGAGTGATGTCGCTCCGATATCCATTTACTGTTGCGCCGCAGTCGATACAAACAAGATCACCAACCTGAAGCGTCCGATCAGTAGGAACTGCATGCGGCAAAGCACTTCGCAAGCCAGAAGCAACGATGGTTGGAAATGCTGGCTCCTCCGAGCCGAGTCGTCTCATCTGCATCTCAATCTCCTGAGCAATATCGCGCTCACTTACTCCTACTCGTGATAACGTCGCAGCCGCCTCTATTGCTGTGTCGGAAATTGCGACAGCTGCTTCGATTGCTCCCAACTCGTTAGGGCCCTTACATCGACGCCGCCCCTCCACCATCCCAGTAACCGGAACGAAGTTTACTCCGCCGGCGCCAATTAACGCACTCAGCATGCCAGCAGTAATGCCCTCTGGTTCGTATCCGACTCTACCAAGATCTCGTTGACGGCAATGCTCGCTTATCACCTCAGGAAAACTCTCCCCTGCACGAATAATCCTTGCCTCCCAGTCCATGCACTCAGAAACTACTTGATCCTGATAGCGCCCATCAGTAAACAAAACTCGATGCCGAGAACCAATTAATACTGCTGCTGAACTACCAGTAAATCCCGAGAGATAGCGCACATTCAGCCCCGGCAACCCTTCTGCATGGACACAGAGTAGCGCATCAACCTTTGCGGACGGCAGAGCAGCGGCGATACTGTCAGCATACTTCATCGAATTAGTTGCTTCGCATTTCCTCCAAGATCGAACGGATCACGGTGAACTGATCACGTCCGGGCGGAACCCTCCGCACCAGGAACTTGCGACCATTAATGTACAACCCTGGCGTCGCCGTCAGTTCAGCCTCTACCGCCTCGGAAATGTCAGCATTGATCTTAGCTAAAATCGCCGTGTCGTTCAGTGCTGAAATAACTCGATTCGGATCTTTAAGGCCGACCCGCTGACCGTATTTTAATAGCTCCTCAGGCCCGTATTGCTGAAAATTCGAGAATAGCACTTCGAGGTATTCCCAGAATTTTCCCTCCTGATATGCAGCATATGCGGCAGCAGCAGCAGCGCAGGAAGTAGAACGCTGATCGTCAGGTATATAGGGATTGCATGCACCGTCAAGCGGAAAGAATTTGTAGATTAGCCGCACATCTTGATCTGCACGAGCCATCTCTTGAATCATCGGATCAAAGGCATGACAATGAGGGCAATTAAAATCCGCATAGACAACTAAGGTAATAGGTGCATTTGAATTTCCGAGTTGCGGGCTATCAGCAATTCTGAACTCAAAACGTTCCATGCCGAGATAGCGATCCCCTAAACGCTGCACAGCACGAGCCTCGGTGATTTGCCGTTTTAATAGTTCGTTATCCGCTGTATTCATCAAGCTAAACATCGCAACCAAAGCAACCCCAGCGCCAACCGCAATAGCGAGCGCTCCGATACCCACAGCAGGTCCTGTGATCGTCGCGATTATCCGCTTAAGTCGAACGACCCTACCGGTGAGACCCAGCACCATCGTTCCGCTCAGAGATAAATTTATTAATTGAAGTAATGTACAATAAATACAGAGAGCATTTATTATAAAAGCTGAGATTATCGCCAGTACCACCGAAGCTATAGCTGCGCTCAAAGACAGGATCACCGTGCCCGCGATTACCCCTCCCTTGGTACCAACGGGAACAAAATGTGCCGTAACCAGTGCCACTAATATCGCCCCATGTAGACCCAGCGAAAAAGTGGAAATAGGAACTGACCCAACTGCTGCGAATGACGATGCACTAACCTTATCGCAGTCTATGTAGCTGTTAATGGCGCAATCAGTGGTCTCTGCAAGGACAGTGTGCTGGAAGAATCCACGGGTAAGCATAAAGCTCAAAATGATCCCCGCTACCGCTAGTGCAATTCCAATGAGCGGGATAACACGACTACGGAAAGGATCAACGGTCGGCATGGATCCCTCGATATGATTCGAACCCGGTCGAAAATTCTATAGCTGACACGGTCTACTCCTCGATTACAGTTAGTGTAGTTACCCTACAAAAATCATGCCGGATGCTTATACACACAATACCAAACCAGCGCAGGCAGTGCAGTAATTCTTGACTATCTATGCAGCATTATAGATCCGCGCGTGTAACACTCCTATAGATTTTAGCAAAACAGCTATAGCTACAATAAGTTATGACTATTCTGAGATGAGTTATTGCTGAGTACATGCTTCATAGATCACCGAACGTGACATCACGCCCTTTACTAACCTTACCCTCGGTTTGCACCCTGTGAAATAGAGTTACGGAAGCCGCGCACCATAAACCCGTGCTCATCATCAGCCCACGTCGCTTCGCTTGAACGTTGCTCCGCTTCAGACCGATTAGAAGTGCTCGTAGCACGCACGATCCTAAAGTCATTAGGATGACGGTAGCGAATAATGAAGACAGGTCGCGGTTGATCCCCAAAATTCGGCTTAGAACCGTGTACCGTCTGGACATTGAAAAAAATCGAGTCGCCCGCCATGCCCTCGATTGAAACAGCCGCGTCCCACGGCCATTCGCCCTCGTCTAGCCCAAGATGAGAGAAAGTATCCACATGGGTCAACTGGCCCAGCCGGTGACTTCCTGGTACTACGTGTAGCGCGCCATTTTCCAAATTTGTGTCGACAACGTAGCTGAGGATCGCCACCGGCCCACCATAACGGTGCTCAAAATATGCCGAATCTTGATGAAGCTGTTTGGCGTGCCCTCCAACTGGCTCCTTGACCAATACCTGACCACGTCCAAACAGTTCAACTTGCGGGCCAATGATGCCTTCGACGATATCAAGCGCCGCTGGATTCAGGGCAGCGCTAAGAAAAGCAGCACTCGTAGAGTAGTCAATCCCTACGGTCATGATCTGCTTATCACGGTCATAATGTTTGGGAGCCGGCAAGAATAGAGACCCGTTTGGCACCTTCCAGCCTTCTGGAACCGCCACCGCCTGATTGAGTTCCGAAATCGCCGCATCAACCGTGGCCATAATATCGCGCTTCATCGCACCTATGTGCGCTCGCATAAGTCCCCTGACAACTAGACAACCAAACTTATCGTAGATCGCCGCCGCCTTTTCTACATCGAGCCCGTCCGCTGACAATACAAGGTCATCGAAATCAAAATTCGAGTTAACTGCAGCCATGCCAAATCACGCTAAAGCATCAAGAAATTTCTTAAAAAAACCAACACGGCTATCACGAATCCAAAAATCCATCAATTTTTGACATCTTTCACAAATATAGTTGCTAAAGCGCCGAATGGATATGATCTCAACACCCGCATCTGACCGAACGTATTTTCCTTGATTAAAAAAAATCACTGAACTTCATGATCAAAAATTTCCCGATCCGAGAGTAGCGCCAACAGAAACACCTGCGTAGCTACCGGTCGGCGTCATCTCTGAACCGGCTGCACCATAAGTGATTGTTGCATTCGCCTGAAGGCTTAATTTTTTTGCCAGCTGAAACCTCAGCGATGGGCTGATTCGACCTGATCCATCGCTTAAGTTAGAGATCCAAAATCCACCCAAAGACCAGTCAGACGGAAGGCCTGGAGCAATGGATAGAGAGGCTGCTGCGTAATGGCGACCGGGGTAGCTAAGGTCACCTAAACTCAAATCATTTGATGCTATTAGGGCTGTAATACCTGTAGGGTTTTCGCGCAACAATCCTGGATTCTTATAACCTTCACCATTCCACAGATACTGACCAACGAAAGTTGCTGACCAACGCTCCGAAGGTGGCCTATATGCGTAACGTATACCGGCAGTAGCAGCCGAAAAAACCTGCTTTAAGTACTGTATCGTACGTAAACCAAAAAGATTTTCTGAACTAATGTCGGTAGTTTCCACAAATGTCCTATCAGATCCGATACTAGCCTCCAGCTCTCCAAAAAATTCGTATCGCGACACACTAGTACTCAGGGTTAACATTATTCGTGGGACCCTGTTGGGGTTGTAATAGGCTCCGAGCCCTATCTCGGTTCCTCCAAGAACTAATTCTGCTTTGGGTGCAACAGCGAGGTTCACTCCATTGGAATCGGGATCTGCCAATACGTAGAAATAGAGATTATGGAAGTCAACCGGAAGGTTTATACGCAACGAGACTGGCCCTTCTCGTTCAGCCTCAGGGTCGTCAGGATCTATAGCAGTGAGATTCAAGACATCCGCGGGGCTGAAGAAGTACCCAACGCCCCATGCGATTTTTTGCTTACCTCCGCGAAAAAACAGGGTCTCGTCGAGAGTAAAGTCTGAGAAGAGTTCGGTGATGGTGACAATATCGCTAAAGTCTCGTGCTGATTCAGCTTCGTCATCGGTTGTGAATGGATAGCTAAGACCCATCTTACCAAAGACACGGAAATCGTCTGTCGGCCGAGCGTCGAAGAACATGGTTGCACCCAGATCAACTGCAACGCTCTGAGTATCAGGAGTTAATAGTTGTTCAACAAGATCATCTAATGGTAGCCATCCCGCGCTTCCAGTCAGCAAGAACCGATAAGATCCTCCGATCTCTACTGTCGAGTGCGGCTGATAAAGATAGCCCTCCGCAGTAATATCTGCTTCCGACAGAAGCATATCATCGAACAAATTGTCTATATCAGACTTACTCCCATCCATCTCTATTACTGCAGCTGCAGCACCACCAAATTACGTCCCTTCATCCGTGACCACTGACTGCGCACCAGCTATTGCTCCTGAGAGGGATATCAAAACTGCCAAGCCACCAGGAAAAATCCGGCGACCCCATGAGGTCATCGATTGGCCCGCTCAACGTACGCCTTCGTGAACACCGAGTTGGGGATTGGCGCCGCAGAAAGATCGCTAAGGCTGATCTGAGTCTTCTTTCCCTCCACCAACCTGTCAACAAAGATCATCTCCGTTGGCACCATGGCATTTCCTACCCTCGCATACCGCGGGTAGTATGACGTCCGCATTAGTCTCTCGGTCAGGCTGTAGTCCTCAGTCTTTAGGATCAGGTTCCCGTTACGTGTTACCCAAACCTTTAAGAACGGGTAAGTCACCTCATCATTAGTTGCCTGCAGATCCAGCAGATAAACTGCGTAGCGCCCCAGTGCGTCCTCGACAATAGTCCGCACACTATAATCCTCAGCATAACGGATATCACCGAAGTCCGAATTCCGCGCGTCAGTCCCCTGAAACGCTTCCTTCAACGATGTATGGGCAAACTTACGACTCTCGGGATCATAAAACCATAAATTATCTCCTTGTCTAAGATAACCTTGCCCACGCTGAACAGATGGGTCGCGAATCAGGATCAGAAAAGCATCGTCTATATCACGTCGGAATTGCTGAACAACGGTCCGCTCAACACCGTTTTCAGGGTCTTCTGAGATAAGAGTCATGATCGCGGTAAAGTCCTGGTCACCAAACGTGCTCTGTTGGTCAATCCTTTCGAGCAACTGCTTCGGGTCAACGTCAAGCCCCCAGACCATCGGCCCTAAGACGATTCCAATTACGAGAACAAAGATTGTCACAAACTGCAGCACTTTAGCTCCTCCTGACCTCTATTAGACTTCGAAAAAGACTATTTGTGAAATTGATTATCCTACGCTCCGAAGTGCCGCCGCTGGATCCATTTTTGCTGCTCGGCGTGCAGGGATAAAGGCCGCAGCTACGCTGAGCACCAATAGAATCGTCACGTTGATTATCATAGACTGCGGCGGAACTACAAAAGTGAGCCGCCCCTTATCAAGAAAAAACTGGACAGGTGAATCGATCTGCAAAGTGACTTGGCCTAGCACCAGGATGACAACGCCTGCCAACAGTAAACCCGCGAGTGCTCCAAGCATGCCGATAAAACACGCTTCCATAAGAAAGATATTGCGTACTCCCCCGCGCTGCATTCCCACGGCCCGCATAGTGCCTATCTCTCTAATTCGCTCAAGTAGTACCATACGAAAAGTATTGACCACACCTACCATAGTGATGGTCAGAAGTATCAAGAACACTGATAGGCTAACGATGTTCAGCACATTAAATAAGTCAGAGATCTGTGCCATCTGATCATCGATAGTAGATACTTCATAGCGTATTCCTTCCCACGCCTCCTCCTCGTCACTGAGACGGTTGACTGCCTGACTGAACAGATTTCCACCACGAGAGCCACCTTCATTCATAGAATCTTCCGGGGCAGTTGGCAACCGTTCACGCAGTACTTTCGCCACAGAATTGGACTGCCTAGGATCTCGCAGGTAGAAGGTCAAGAGCTGGTATTCACCGACACCGGTACCAATAAGCTCGCCTAAATAGTCAAGCCGGGCAAAGCCAAAAGCAAACGCAGTCATCCCAGAATCCTCGACCTCAGCGACGAGGATAAACTCCCCAACATTTTGCTGGCCGGTAACAGTTCCCAGACGCGCCAGCACTTGATCACCAATACTGACCTGTAGCCGTTTAGCTGTTGATTCAGGCAGTATCAAGGCGTTGCGTTGATCTGGACGAGGAGGAGCTCCATTAACCATAGATAAGTTGGACAGGAAGTTCGATTCTGCGAACCAGTCAACCCCTTCTAAAAATTGGTTCGTCTGCTTCGATCCGAAGACCAAAGTAGAAAGAACGCTGCTGCGACGATTCAAGTCGCCAATCCGACCCGGAATCTGATTAACAGCATCTGTAAGTGAGCTGCCGCTTTCGCCGTTTTCTCGTATTACGTTAACGATCAAGCCGGAATCAGTAACCTCAGCACCGCTGACATACACATGACCACCAATCACGTCAGTTAACGACTTTTCAACGTTACGTGACACTCCACCAGTAAAACCGTTCAAAAGAGTGACTACGGCAACCCCGAACGCGATAGCTCCAGCCAGCAACGAGGTTCGTTTTTTCTGTCTTCCCGTATTACGAAAAGCTATGCGAAACCAGCTTAATATCATTCATTCCCCATCGCTTGCCGCGGGGAAATGCGCAGCGCTATGGCTAATGGGTATAGACTAGCGACTACGGCAATCGCCACTACCATGATCAACGAGAACGCCACTGAACCAGCTGATATTTCAGGACTGAGCACATCACCGCCGAACAGAATGCGGAGGAACGTGTTCGAAGCGCTAATACCTGTTGCACCAAGAATAAGCAACAATACCATCCAAAGAATGACTCCTGAGCAACCAAATACAACCGCCAAGGTAATCGTCTCAGAGCCAATCATTTGCCGAACAAACCTCTTGCTAGCACCTATCGCGCGCATAGTACCAATTTCACTAATCCTTTCGGTCACAGAGATAACTAACGTGTTCATGATGATGATCACGGCAACCACTGCAATTACGATTATCACAACATTGAACACCGTTCTAAAGCCAGCAGACAATTGTGATAGGGGAGCGGCCGATGCTGACCAATCCAGCACTTGAGCATTCAGATCCTCATCAGCAATGATCTGCTCCAGATCAGAAGAGACGCGAGCAATAGCTCCCGGCCTGCGCAACTTGAGCAGCAAAAAATGCCATGCGCCGGAGTCTACCTCGATTTC
>CAZTZA010000041.1:0-18100 GCA_964618015.1 uncultured Spirochaetaceae bacterium
CCATTCACATTTTTTTCATGAGAAGTTTTGGGTTCGGAACAGTCAATTTTAGATGTGCAATGCAGTGAAATTTGGTTAGATTTGTACATTTTGTTCAGTAAATTCTTAAAGGCGGTCACGACTTATTGCAAAAATTATCTCATATGCTCCTCAGTAGCGAATTGAGGTGCTTAGCTCGACAAGATGTGCCTGGGCGTCGTTTCCCTTGACTAGATCACGGTTGTGCATCTGTTCATAGGTGTAGGCGATTCCAAATGTTAGTTCCACGGGATTCACGTCTACACTTATGTCGATTCCAGCTCGAGCCTGCAGAAGGTTTTCCAGCGTCTCTTGTTTTAGGTACGTGGACGGACCCGTAAAAACAAACTCGCCGTCAACTAGACCGTGATCCCAGATAGAGCCTCCGTTCGGGCCGCCGTGTCGAATCCTACGAACGGATAGTTCAGCAGCGAGCCAATCCGCTGGGAAGGCATAAGCGGTCAATTTGATTTCTTCAGAATTAGGATCGAGTTGACTTCCCAGCGGAAGGCCGTCATGGGTGTATTGCAGGTAGTCAAGTGCAGACGGGTGGTGTGCGTACATGTAGGGTGTGACCATTCGGTAGCGGGCCTCCAAAATGGTGAAAATTGGTAGCGGAGGGGTAATGTCTATCTCAAGATCCATCGCCAGCTTGTTTTGGGCTGAGTCGAAGTCAAATTGGCGCATCTTCATGAAATTGATGTCGTCTACATAGAGAATGGCCTTCGCCGAGACGCCGTATGGAAATCTGAATCGGGCAGCTGCACCTATGAAAGCGTTGTCATAATCACCCAGTTGGATCTGGGTATATAGGCTGGGGAAGGCTGGCAGCAGGTAAATGGGAGAGAGCCTGCCACCAAAAATCACTGATTGCATCACTGTCAGTTCTAACCAGTCAATCGGATAAAAGCTGAGAGATTGTGTTGATAAAAACTTGCTAGGATAATAATTTTTCTGATTTTTAGCGCGACCAGTTAGCGAATAAACTGCGCCTTCGGTATTGCAAAAGCCCTGTTGGATAGTGTTGGAGCTGCATATGCCATACTCGGCGATTAGGTCCAAGAACAGTGCTGAATATGCAATCCGATCACCACGATAGGTTCCTGATAAGTATCCAGCCGGTTGCGCTGAGGCGGATACAATCGAGCTATCCTTATTAAATCCGAAAGAACTGCGTCCAAAGCCAGCTTGTACATACCATTTTCCGGGAAGGGTAGAGAGAGCAGTTGAACCCAGATAGGCGTTTCCAGAAAGCTCTACCCGGACCTGAAAGTTTTCTCCCAGGAGAGTAGTCTCAATTCCAGGAGCAATTGGATCGTAGGGATCATAGAGAAGAAGCGGTGCTGTCGCTTCCGACTCCATGGATTTTGCAAGGGTGCGGGCGGTGAATCCAAAGCCGACCTGATCACCAATTGGTGCCTCTGCTGATGCTGCGAGCTGGAGCACGGTCTGTGTTGAGGCTGTTTTTGTTTTCTCTGTATCTGAAGAATGTACGGTGTCTTTAGAGCGTCTGATAAGATGCCCCTGCCCCCAAACTGGTGGTCCTCCAAAATAACGTTTGAGTAAACGTTGTGCGATCTTATGGTCGGTTATGTACTCTGAGCCTGCTACTTGTGACAGGGAGCTACGAATGATTGGTGCGGGCAGGGGGCGTAGGGGCGGTAACCAGTCAATCAGGCCACGTTGCTCCCAGATACGGAGGTAACTGTAGATAGGGTCATTGGGAGAAACAATGGTTTGAGAGATCGCAGACACTGGAATAGCAGCTATCAGTACCAAAAGCGCAGTTCGAAAGATATTGATCACATCAGCACCAAATATAGCTTGAAGTCTGGGAGCGATTTCTTCACGCTATGCTCAAGCATTCAGCAACTGTGTTCCTTGACCAATCTGAGATATTCAAGCTCTCCTCCAGGTCGGTTTCAGTGTGAACAGAGCCAGAAACCAATTATAATTTGATTAGAATTATACTCCAATGGCGGTGACCTCGGAACAAAACAGCCGACATCGGTTAAAGTGGGTCTCGTTGTCAAAACGTGCGATTGCTATAGAAGGCAATATAGTTATAGGCAAAGTATAGACAAGCAGGTCGCCTCCGAATCCACCTTAAGAATTCGACTGTTATTTCGGAGCGTATTGATGCACATAGGATTTGATACGATCACGGAGTTGAATATCTATGAGTAGGCGTTCGTCAACTGGCTCCCGCGAGAGCAAATCGACGATCTGGCTAATTGTGGCGATGGCGGTAGTGGGCAGGTCGAGTTCAGATGACAATTCTTCTAATGCACTCAAGTTACTAGATCCCTTTTCCTGCCGGTCAACGGCTACAATTAGACCGGCAGGATGGATGCCGGTTTCCTGCTCCAATAGTTCAATTGCTTGCCGTTTAGATTTGCCGTCGGTTATCACGTCATCGACGATTACAACATGGTCACCGGGAGTCGGTATTTGACCGATCAGCAAGCCGCCTTCACCGTGATCCTTGCGTTCCTTCCGATCAAAGCAGAAGCCTACCGGATTCACGCGTTTCTTGCTGAGTGCTATCGCCGCTGCCGCTGATAGTGTTATCCCCTTATAGGATGGCCCGAATAAAAGTGTGGCGTTAGCAAAATGGTCAGCGATCGCAGCGGCATAGTAACCACCGAGCTCATAGAGGGAGGAGCCGTCAGCGCATGCACCGGTGTTGAAGAAATAGGGAGAGGATCGTCCTGACTTAGTCACGAATTCACCAAAACGCAGTAAGCCTCTTCGTACGGCGAACTGAACGAACCTTTTTCCGTACTCCGGCAATTGAGTCATATTGCGATCATAGCAGTGTGTCGGGAGGATATCTGGGAAGAAGGCACGATAGAAGAAAAAATTTTAGATATTTTTGGACCGATATATATAGGTCTTGGTTATCTGAATATTTTAGTAAGCCATCGAACCAGATTCTGGTTACTTCATTTTCCATGTACAAAGATAACCTGGCGGCCTTGACGTTGCAGGGCGAGCCCCGGTACAAGGAACGATGCGCTCCATACGCGTTTCCTGTGGTCAATTCGAGGCCGGTAGTCTGCCCAATAACGTGGCAACTATGCGTGAGCAGGCTACCGAAGCACGCTCACGCGGTGCTGAGATCATTGTCTTTCCTGAGCTGGCGCTAACTGGTTACCTGCCGGCACCCAAAATTCTTGATCAATGTCAATCGCTCGCCGGGGACGGTGTAAGTCAGATGCGTGACATAGCCCAAAAGGTTGGTATTGCTGTCGTTTTTGGCTTGCCCGAGCTCACAGAAGGTATTCGCTACAACACCATGCTTTCTCTTGATACGGAGGGCGGTATAGCCGGTATCTATCGAAAGATACATCTTTGGAAAACGGAGACCTGGGCTCAGTCCGGCACAATGATTGACGCTTACGATCTGTCTGGTGTTACCTGCGCTTCTTGGATCTGTTATGACACTAGGTTTCCTGAGGTCGGTCGTGCTGCAGCACTCTCTGGCGCTGATCTCTGCATGATATCTACTGCTTGGTTGGGACCAGGAGACGAATGGGAGTTGGCAGTTCGTTCCCGTGCTCTCGACAATAGTTTGTTTATTGCCGGCGCAGATATTATCAATCCTGATCCCTCACTTCGAACTTATGGACGCAGCCTTATCGTCAGTCCTAAGGGCCATGTAATAGCGCGCGCCGAAGAGGATCAGCCTGGAGTGATTGTTGCCGAGCTCAATCCAACTGAACAGCAGGTGCAGAAAAAGCGTGTACCGTTGTTAGATGACCGACGCCTGGAGACTCGGCTGAGTACAGCCAGGACGGAACGAGACCCAGGAATCTTACAGGCGATTGTCCAATCATCTCGTGGACCGGCAATCTGGCGTCCTGGGTCATAATTCATTAAGCGATAAGTCATAGATGTCAATCGGTTTTGGCATTGTAGGCACCGGTTTGATAGCTGGTATGCATGCGAAGGCGCTTACTGGCGTTGGTTCCGCTCATCTGGTTGCGTGCTTGTCGCGAGATGAACGACGTGCCAAGCAGTTTGCACAGGTTCATGATTGTGCTGCCTTCACTGATATACACACCTTTCTTGCTCATCCTCAGATCGATGCAGTGAGTATCTGTAATCCGTCAGGCGCTCATCTACAACCGGCACTGGCTGCAGCCGCGGCTGGCAAGCACCTGTTCGTGGAAAAGCCATTGGAGGTCACGATAGAGCGTTGTGAACGTATCATTAACGCTGCAAATTCAGCTGGTGTAATCTGTGCTGGAGTTTTCCAGTCCAGGTCTCTGCCGGATGTAATGCTAATCAAACGAGCGCTCCAGAAAGGACGCTTCGGATCCATTGTAATTGGTGATGCAATCGTTAAGTGGAAGCGGCTGCCGAGCTACTATCGAGATAGTTGGCACGGCACGGATTCACTTGACGGTGGTGGAGCTCTCATGAACCAGTCGATTCATACTATTGATCTGATGCAGTGGTTGATCGGTCCGGTAGAATCAGTACAAGGGTTTACTGCATGCCGTGCCCACTCCGGCCTGGAGGTTGAAGACACTGCTGTGGCAACGGTGCGCTTTACTTCCGGCGCACTAGGCACTATCCAAGGATCGACTGCTATCCATCCGGGTTTCGAACGACGTATTGAAATAAATGGCACTGAAGGTAGTGTCGTTCTGGTCGGCGATACCCTGCAGGAGTGGGTGTTCGCGGACTCAACTGAAGATGATGAGGTGATCCGCAATCGTTGTAGAGAGAACGACAACGACCCTGGACTCGGCGGAGCTTCGGATCCAGCAGGTGTTGGAAGCGTCGGTCATCGTCGACAGTACGAGGACGTAGTGGCGGCGATTATGCAGGGCCACCAGCCAAATATCGACGGGCGTGCGGCGATGTCCGCGGTAGCCATAGTTATAGCTATTTATGAAAGCGAAAAATTAGGACGGCCAGTTGTTCCGGTATTTAATTCTTAATCTACTAGAAATGAAATTTAGATAAGACTGGCAACAAGTCATAAGTCTGCTTTCCGATATCTGAGATAGTCCCTTTGGTGAATTCTGACGCCATCGAGTATCGAACCATCATGGGCTTCGGCGTCGATTCCTATTATGACTATAGCGCTATTTAATACAGTTAAAATTATTTAACTATTTATATAAAAATAATTTAAAATATATTCTTATATATACTTCCATGGATGTAGAAAGGATGATGCCTTGGTTGTGTAGTAAGCAGCTGGAATGTGTATACGGCACATAATGGATGTAGGTTCCCGAGGATCATCATGGCGTGCTGACGTATCAAGCAGTTGACCATAGTCTCCCTGCATCTGTCTGACGATACTCAATTTCTATAGGGAATAGAGTATTCAGTGGTTGCCTGCAGGTCTATTACTACATAGACTCGCCGTTTATGGACGTCCGCACATGGTCTGAGTCGATTGTTAACGAAGTAGGTAAGGTGATTCTCGGTAAAGAGGAGGTAATCCGTCGTCTGCTGGTCGCTTTGCTTTCCGGTGGGCATGCGCTGTTGGAAGACGTGCCAGGCGTCGGAAAGACTATTCTTGCGCGTGCGCTTTCGCTAGTGCTTGGCGGTGAGTTTCGCCGAATCCAGTGTACGCCCGACTTGCTCCCAGCAGACGTGCTAGGGGTCTCAGTCTACAACCCCAAGTCCGGCCAATTTGACTTCAAAGAAGGACCAGTAATGACAAATATCTTACTGGTCGATGAGGTTAATCGGGCTACGCCTCGCACCCAATCGGCGTTACTAGAAGCGATGGCAGAAGGCAAGATTAGCGTGGAAGGAAAAACGACCCCGTTGCCGCAACCTTTCTTCATGATAGCGACCGAGAACCCAGTTGAATTCGAAGGCACTTTCAACTTACCGGAGGCTCAGAAAGACAGATTCTTTCTGACACTCCGGATGGGATATCCTCCGCTGGAAGCAGAAGAGGAGATCATGCTGGCACAGCGACGACTATCGCATCCGGTTACGGATTTAAAGCCTGCAACCGGTTTGGATACTGTTCTTTCTTTGCAGCGCGAGATCTTGGACGTTGATGTTGATGACGAAGTGCAGGAGTACATCCTGACCTTGGTAGAAGCGACACGGCAGGACTCCCGGCTTAATCTAGGCGCGTCTCCGCGTGCTTCTATGGCGCTCTATAAGGGCGCTCAGGCTGTGGCAGCGATGAATGGCCGATCCCGGGCGACGATCGACGACGTGATCGAGCTCGCTCCTGGGGTATTGCTAAAAAGAATAAGTGTTAAATCAGAGCATCAGCTCAAGGGCTTGGATGAAGATACTGTAATCGAAGCACTGCTCGATTCCACGCCACGTGAGCCGGTTGTTGCTTTAGAATCTTCGGACAGTTGATCTGGTGGCCATCAATTCTGGAGGCCGGCTGCGCATTTTCGTAGACCTGCTATTTCCTTTAGTGTTATTAGGGGCGTTTTTATTTACGCCGTTTAGGCCATTTCGCTTCGCGATATTGGCGCTCATAGTGGTCCGAGTACTCTCTCTTCTGTACGCTTACCTGGTTCCCCGCTTCGTCCGTGTCACTCGTAGTGATACGATTATCCACGCGCAGCGTTTCCAGCGCTTTCGTGTAACGTTAGACTTGCACAACCGTGGTCCCATTCCGATTCACTACTTGAGTGTATCCGACACCTGGGGAAGTTTCGTCGTGAGAGGCGGGTCTTCTATGGTTGCTTTGCCACCGGGGAGTCACCGTCAAGTAAGCTACGAGGCGGAAAGCCATCACCGCGGCGAGTTTAAACTTGGGCCAGTGCGGCTTCGTGGTTCAGACCCGTTAGGATTTTTCAGCTGGGATCGCCAGTTGTTAGTGCCAGCTACCGTGCTCGTTTATCCCGCGGTATTTCCAGTTCAGCTGAATGAAAAGGATGGCCTCCCGTCAGGAAGCATTACGGTGTCGAGCCGCCTGTATGAGGATACTACTCGGTTCCGATCCGTGCGGGAATATGTCGCAGGAGATGAGCTGAAGCGGATTAATTGGAAAGTATCGGCTCGCATGGGTAAATTGTTTTCTACTGAGTATACGCCGTCTATCTACTACCCGGTGATGATAGTACTCAACCTGACAGAGCAGGATTATCCGATCGGCCAGCGCGAGCATCTTATGGAGAGGGCGATTGAGGTGGCAGGCAGCCTACTTTTCTTCTTTGTCAACCTAAAGCAGGAGGTTGGCATCATTACCACCGGGGCGATAAGCGGTAGCGATCGCCCACCTTCGGAGCCAGCGCGTGCTGGAGTAGGCCATGCGATCGGGATCTTGGAAATGTTGGCACGTGTCACAGCTGGTAAAGAACCGACCGACTTTACTCGTCACGTTTTAGAGTCGGGCGTGCCTATTCCTACTGGTGCCAAGGTACTGGTCGTGACTCCTCCTACTTCGGAGGCTCAAAATGAATCGTTAATTGCGCTCCGTCGTCGAGGCCATGACGTGCAGGTGTTTATTGTTTCCACCCACCAAACCCGCGAGGAGGATGTGGCAGTGCCTGGTATCCGGTCGCACGCGGTTCGTGGTTATGGTTCGGAGTTAATCAGTCGATGAATCCTGATCGCCTGCGATTTTACCGCAATACCCTGCACCCATTTCTTTCAATCTTAATCCCGTTTCTACTTTTGCTGTCGGTAGAGACTTTTGTGCGTGCGATGGTCCTACACGCAGTGCTGCCGCTGCCCGGTTACTTTTGGCTTTTACTTCCGTTCGTAGGCATGATTGAGGCGGTGTCGGCCAATCGGTTGGCTGAGGAAGGGAGCTCAAGCATCGCACCACGTCTGCGTGAATTGCTCTTGATTCTAATAGGCATACTTGTTTTGTTCATGCTGATACAGGGGCATCTCTTGCGTGGTGACATCAATCCGCTTAAACCTGATGTTATATACCCACTGGCTTTGACATTTGTTTACTGGGTAGTTGTTTTCAGCCTGCATAGGAATATGCGCGAACGAGAAGCTTTCCTTGCGCTGGTAGTCAATCAGGATGGTGAGCAACTCAAGAATGCTTTCCGTGATTACGCTGAGGAAGCTACAATTTCCTCAGCTCGGATGGGATCCCTACGGCGTGCCGTACTCTGGGCTCAGTCATTATCACTAATCAGCTTTCTGGTACTCCTGATCTCGGTTGAGCCGATTGAAGCATGGTGGACAATAATAGCTGTTGGCCATGTAGCCTTTGGGCTGGTCTTTCTGTCTATAGTCAACAGCTTCATAGAGGAACAGCAGCGTCTAGGCGAGGGCTTACCTTTAACAGCGCCGCTGCAGAAACGTCGGGCCCGCGCCACGGTGCTGACCCTGTTGATTACTGTGGCAGTAGTGCTGCCTCTCACAGGTCGTGAGGCCGTATTACCGGCTGAGGCTATTGGCACCTTTATCGAGTGGCTGGAAGAGCGGATGAAGCTGCCGGAGCGTGAATTAAAAGTAAAGACCAAGGAGATCGACAAGACAGAGGTCTTTCAAGAAATTCAGCGTGAGTCGGATTTGGGTGACCTCAGTGGGGATCGCACTCGGAGCCAGTTCCTTCAGAATTTGGTGCGAATTGTATTGATCACCATCGGAGCTCTGATCCTCATCGGACTACTCTATTTCCTTATCAGGCCGTTACTCTCGCGGGATTATCGAGAGCGCCTGCGAGAGAATCGTCCGCTGGCTCGGGTCATAATGTCGATTCGACGATTCTTCTTAGCTCTAGTTACTTCCGTGCAGAGTATGATAGCGACGCTCAGACGCTCTAGGAGTTCGCTAGCTCGTTTTGGAGAATCGATAGTCGATCGAGTACGAGAACGAAGTGCTGCTCGAGCAGCAGCACGAGCACGTGAAGCAGTGCTCGACAAGCAGCGGCAGCGGACAGTCGGCCAGGCTTCTAAAGCGTTTGTGCGTTTAATTCGCTGGGCGGAACGGGGTGGGGTGTCGTACCGTAAGTGGCTGGGGCCTTTAGAGTACGTTTTGATGATCGCCGAGCGCTCGCCCGGCCAAACCGATATCCTAATTGAGATCGGTACTATCTTCGAGGAGATCGCGTATGCAGCAAATGATCCCGATCAGGGGCGGACCCAAACCTACTATGACCGAATCAAAGAGGTGATACGTCATCGTATGCAGGAACCAACGGCAGCTGCATAAAGGGCGTCCCTAAGTAGAACACAGGAGTGTAAATTGATGGCAGACGTAAAAGGATGGGCTGAAACGATGCGCGGCTCGGTGGAGCAGGCGTTTTTCGGCAAGGAAGACTCGATTGAACGGGTACTCGTGGCTCTATTGTGCCGCGGTCACGTGCTAATTGAGGATGTGCCGGGTACTGGCAAGACAGTTCTAGGTCGTGCCGTGGCAAAGAGTATAGGTGGTGAATTCAGGCAATTGCAGTGCACCCCAGACCTACTACCGGCTGATGTTCTCGGTGTCTCAGTTTTCAATCCCCAGACTGGTGATTTTGATTTCCGAGAAGGGCCGATTATGACCAATATGTTATTGGTTGATGAGATCAATCGCGCGACGCCGCGTACTCAATCGGCCCTTTTAGAGGCGATGGCAGAGGGGCAGGTGTCGGTTGAGGGGCGTAGCCAGCCGCTGCCGAATCCATTCGTAATTATCGCCACAGAAAGCCCAGTGGAATCAGAGGATACCTTTCCGCTGCCAGAGGTCCAAAAGGACCGCTTTTTTCTGTCGATTAAGATCGGTTACCCGTCGCGGGAAGCCGAGAAGTCGGTGATCGTAATGCAGCGTCTTGTCGAGCCGCCGCTGGACCAGATCACGCCCATATCAGAGATTGACACGTTGTTGGAGATGCAGGAGGCGGTTATGCAGGTGCATGTCGAGCCGTCGATTGTCCAGTATATCCTGTCCATAATCACTCAGACGCGACAGGATAGCCGCTTGGTTATAGGTGTTTCTCCTCGTGGTTCGATAGCCATGTTCAAAGGAAGCCAGGCGCTAGCCGCCGTAAGGGGACGCGATTTTGTGACGCCTGAAGACGTGCGAGATCTTGCTCCATCCGTGCTCCGCAAGCGGCTGCTGATAAAGTCTGAACATACAGCTAAGGGATTGACTGAGGATGTAGCGGTTGAAGATCTGCTAGAATCAGTGGAGGTACCGCCTCTCAACGAAGCAGTATGAGCGTATCGGCCTGTGTTATGGTTCATTCTACTGGATTCTCCTGCACACGTTCCTAATCAATCTCTACGTCCCTTCTACAAATTTGATAGTAAACGCTTTGCTAAACTTCCGATCAGGATCACATCTTGAGGCAATTATCGAGTTAATTGTTTTTTCTAAGAGAAACTGACTGAGTTAATCGTTAGCTGCGCAACACTGCTTGTCTATTGTTTTGTGGATACAGTCTATTTGGTGTCACTCCATCGAGGTGGATTTTATTGCCTCGGGAATCATTGGAAGCTGTTTCAAGACATTCTCGCTTGGCGTGATTGATGAGACTTCAGGATCGGAAACAGACGTGATCGTACGTTGTTTAAGATGATTGGGACCCAATCATCTCTCAAAATCATGGCGTTGAAGTTCTGATGTAGATGACCAGAATGCGTGAGCCTTATCGTTAGCGTTTTATACGTTGAACTTTACGTCTATCACATCTCCTGCGGAAATATGATAGCCGCGGTCTACTATACTTAGCAGCCCCATCGTTTTTGCTTCTTGGAGCGTGCGAAACTGATCTATAGTTTTCACATTAAATACCTCGGCTCGAATAAAGCCACGTTCAAGATCGCTGTGAATTTGCCCAGCCGCTTCAGATATAGTGGCGCCATTTCCCACATCCCAAACTCGCGTTTCGCTTTTCCCAGCCGTATAAAAGAATAGGCGTCCGATAGCGTGGTGTAAGTTTCGAACATTCTGGTGTAAATCGGCGTCGGTTGGGGTTTCTGAAATAACCACCCCCGGCCTAAGAGTGGAAAGGTTGAGGCTACGTAGGATCAGTCGATCCTGATCAGAAAACGCTTCTTGGTTTAGTGGCTGCTCATTTTCAAGTATAGCCAGAGCGTGTTGAAGTAGACCGGTTTCGGACTGATCAGCATAGAGGTGACGTTCCAAAATTTCGGTGTCTTCAAGTATCCAGTTCAGTTGCTCGTCAGGGGTAATCATGAAACAGTCGGAGCGGTGACGTCGTTCATTTTTGAAATTAGCGACGAAGTACACTCGCTTCACTGACCGATGGCGTTCGGACAGAATGTCTACGGCAGGATCGTGTAGTTCGAAGCGACCATTAAGACCTAATCCATGTGTGTATATATTCATACTGACTAATATTTTCTATTGCGTGTTGGCTGTCGGCAGCTTAGTAGAAACGGAGGGTTCGGGTGATTAGTGAGTGAGTAATGCATGGTTGTCGCAAAATCGGAAAACGCTCGACTTCTATCCGGGCAATCAAAAGCTTGTATCTGCAAATTTTCCTGAAAGGCTAACTGATGACGCATGGGGATAGTCTATCGCAACTATTCAGAATTTGATGTGGCTGACTGTATATAGCGGTAGTTAAATATAATTGTATCTTTCATAGAAGGCCCGCAGTGATGATAATTAATTCTCTTTGGACATAATTCCTGCACCACGTCACTACGATTAGGGAAAAATATCAAAATAGTGACATTATGGTGATGGCCACGATGAGTGGTATATTCGGCCATCGTTATTCCTGGCATTGTTTGTCCGTGCCTGAATCACAGTTGTCTGATGGATCTACGCTCAGCATTGAGATTTCCGAGCCACCATTTGATCCGTCCTGGGACTGGGAACGCCTCTGTTGGTGGTCGCCGATTCGAGAGGAGATGATGAAGGGTGAGCTTAATCGCTGGCTCTATGCGCCTCATTTCATCGGTCTCATTAACGGTCAGTTCGCTGGATCAATGTCCTACTACACGCCTCGCGATACTCGTGACGTCGGTATCGTGGAATTTGTCTCTACCGAGGAACGGTTTCGCCGCAGAGGCATCGCTTCGACATTAATGAGCAAGTTGATCCGCAAGTTTACGTCTCAGGGGGGGCAGGCACTCTACTTGTGTACCACTAATTCTATTGCCGGTGATCTCTATGAGAGACACGGCTTTCGCTATCACCTAGGCGATGGCATGCGCTATCTTTCGCCCGATGCTAGCGACTTCGATGACCGCTGGTTCGCTCCGTCCAGCCCGGTAACTATCCGGGAAGCCAGTTGGGCTGACATGGCTCGGCTAGCTGTGCTCTATAATCATCGTGACCCCGCGTGGTTGATCAAGGATTCACTATCAGCGTCATTCCGCGATACGCGGTATGAGGGCCATTTCATGCAGGTGATGCGGAAGATCGAAGATACCAAAGGATCTTTTTTTGTGGTTGAGGCATCTGGTTCTCGGGTTGTGGGGGCAGTGGTATTTAAGCGGTTTGATAGCTTTTACGAGCAGCATGTAGCAGAGCTGAGCCTCCGGCTTTCACGGCAATATTTTTCTCATGCTCGATCATTGTTGGATCAGGCAGCTAAACGAGCGGAAAATATGGGTATCCAACAGTTTGCGCTGATGGTTGCAGCTACCGATTATGACCAGTTAAAGCTAGCTGATAGGGCTGGCTTTGTCGAAGGACCGTGCTGGCCAAGACGGCTATATGACAACGGAAGGTTCACAGATATGCGGATCATGCTGCGTGACCTCAAGCCGGCCGAGGTCGTGGTTAGGACAAGGGATTCATTCTACGGGGAACGGCAGCCATGGCAGCAGGATCGAGTTGCATCGGAGACTATGCCGACTGAAACTGAATGATGCAGAGCTTGAATTGGTGTTGGGAGATCGCCAGCGGTTACGTCCGTTAGCCAGTCTTATCGTTGCATTTTTAGGTACGGTCCTGCTCAGCACGCCACAGCTCGTACTCACGCTGGCCCTCTTCACTCAGCGGGTAGTACTTACTGATTGATCCACCTTCGGCGAGCTTGAGCCGGCTGAACTCTTCCCACTCCTCGTGGGCGGTTGTGCTCAAAGCCAGATCACGTGCCATCCTTACAGGAACGACTACGGCACCATCATCGTCAGCTATAACAATATCACCTGGCATCGCTAGAACTCGACTGATGGCTATTGGTACATTGTAAGCCCAAGGAAACAGCGATGCCTGTGAAGCGTAGTGAGGAGTAGCTCCGATCGTCCAGAGTGGCAGTCCAATCTCACGTACCTTGGGCCAGTCGCGGATGCAGCCGTCGACTACTAGGCCAACACCGCCTCGGCCTTTGAGATAAGTAATTAGCATCTCTCCGAGGCATCCGGTGTATCGGTCTCCATAGGCTTGCACTAGGAGTACGTCTCCAGGGCGGATCTCGTCTAGAACACGCCACAGCGCACTTACCTTCTCTGCATGCTCCTGACCAAGGCCGGAAGCAATATCCTCACGCTGAGGCATAAATTGTAGAGTGATCGCAGTGCCGATTATCTTTTTACCTGGCAGTCGTGCTACTGGACCTTCAATAAAACTCTGGCGTACACCCATGTCATGCAGGCCAGCCGCTGCGGTGGCAGCTGAGACCTGACTGAGCTGATCGATAAGATCTGGTTCAGCACGTGGAAAATCGGGGCCGTGAATTGGCAAAGAAAGATCGCGCGGCATGTGCTCAGGGCCAACTCCTCGATTTTCATGCTCTGTCATTTGTACTCCTTTGGGCTGATATCCAAGTTAGTTCTATGATGAAAGTAGACAAGGACGCCATTGTATTGAGATTCACGAGAGATCTCATCACCGGTCATTTTGTGATGTCGGTGGCGCAGAATATTAGGATATTTTGGCATTGGATCAACGAAAATAGTTCCAAGCTGATGATTCAAATAGATTCTTTCGGTCTCATAACTCGGTCAATCGCGGAGCGTAATATTTGTTCTGATTCACCGGAGACGAAGGAATCAGTCGGCTCGTAACCGCCTTCGGTGAACGACTCCTCTAACGTTATGTAACCAGTTCCGAGGTCCCCATAGCTGGCCACTGCCACGAACGCGTCACGACGAATTTCTTGAGCATGGAGCTGGTACTCGATGAAGGCCTCGCCTGGCAAGTGTAGGATGGCGGTCATCGCGTTAAGGTGCAAACAGGTTACATGTATCGGTTGCTCACGTCGGCGTAGGTAAGTGAGCATAAGAGCCATCCTGCTCAGATTTTTACCATCTGTTTTATCGGTGTGTGAATGGATTTTTGATCGGAGACCTTCCTCGTCCATATCTGGTCGGGGCGGTAGTAGTACCGGCTCGGCGACCCAACGGAGTGCCTTGAGTGGTTGGAGTTGTCCTGATTGTTCAGCAGCATGCATAGCATTATAAATTCTCCTCGCGAACAGCTCGCGATTATCAGAGGTACCGTCATTGTACTTGCCGGCGGCTACGTTCCCTGCGCACCCAGTGAAGTAAAGATGAGGCACACCTGATTCAGCAGATCGTTGATTACGCGCCATGCCCACAAACTCCGGATTCACCACACCAGTACCATCTATACTGATTGGATGCACCGCATAATAGTGGACGACCGCTAGAGGTTCACTGTTGTGCCAGAAGCCGATAGTCTTCAGAAGGGGGTCGATTACCCCTGCAGGGGCAGCTCGAACCATTGGGTCAGTCGTTCTAGTCCAACGCATCGCCCAGATTTTTCCATCTGTCCCAACAAGCCGGCGGTTAGAGGCGATACGGTCTACGCATGACTCGCCAGTGCTGAAGTGCGTGCATGGCTTTAGATCAACCATCGCCATCATTGCTGCTTTAGAGGTTGCTTCGCACGCGCGTTCGGCCCAATCGCCGGCCATAATAACGTTGGGCCAGCCATAGGCATCCAAAATGTTTTGCGCATCGCGGTCAGGCCACGGCGTGTCGTGTGCGTGGGTACAGTGTACCGCTACGTGGTCAGGAGAGGTGCCAACGGCTAACGCCAGCTTCGTCTGCCAACGGATATAGTCTCCATTGCTGAGTTCAGCCCAATCAAGAGTGCAGAGCACCATCGGAGACATCTCTTCAGCTACAAGGACTAATCCTATGGCATATAGCGGTTCGCTGATCGCCTTCGCTGGTGGGTACCAGCCAGCGCATAGGGGATGACCGATTGGTGGTGTTATATCCTGGGAGAAGGTGGCGATCCGGATCACCCGCAACCTACCCGTAGGAGATGTGAGTATCTTCTTCCGATCACGGTAGAGTTTTCTTCATCGGAATATCATATATGAGACATTGCTATGAAATAGGTAATTTCTATCAAAGAGATGATGATTGGCTCGGTCAGCGCAAGTCGATAGTAGCGATTGATTCCACCTCACCAGTTACAGGGCCAAAATTTAAGTAACCTAAGCAGAGCGGACTTGCCTTTAGTCCGGTGCGGCCAAATTGTACATATTCTATTGCTCAGTGCTATCTGGTCAGGTTATTGAGAATGGTGCCTTATTCTTTGGAAAGTGCTGGTAGCGGTCTTGGCCTCGGACTAACACGGGTTTGTGGTAGAGCCCATAAGAGTCAGGTTGAACTTGTCTGACGGCAGTGGAAATATATCGTGCGACTAGGCCGCAGCGACGTCGGTCCGATTGATTAGGGTTGCTAGAGTGCACCAGCATGCCGTGGTGAACCGACATCTGGCCGGCGCGTAGGTTGAGGTCGATTGCTCCAATTGTGTCGAGATGATCGTCGGGGATCTCCTGGTTTATTGATAGTAAGTTACCTTGTAGTTCTGCAGTGCTATGTAGTTTTACTCCTTGACGGTGGGACTTTGGGAGTACTTTCATGCAACCGTTTTCTCGGTCGCTATCGTCGATCGCTATCCAGGCACTGTGAGCTTCAGCGGGCTCCAGTCCCCAGTAGGTGACATCCTGGTGCCAGGCTACATACGCAGCGGCGCTGGGGTTTGGTTGTTTGTTGAAAAAATGGGTACCGAGTAGCAATAGATTAGGTCCCGCTATCGATTCTATTACTGACAGAACGCGTGGGTCCGTCGCTAAGTTCCATACGAACTCGTCCTCGAGGTGACGGGCATGGAGGCCAATTTGACGCTGCTCTACTGGCACTGTACGTTCCATCTCATCAAATTTCTGGCGCATTTCGTCGACCTCGTCTGATTCCAGTACGTCGATGTCGGTCAGAAACCCGTTCTGTTCATAACGCGATTGCAGGGATTTATCAGGAATAGCCATAGATAATTATACAATTTCGCGGAGGCCGGTTGCGAGTCGTCTCATTGCCTCTGAGAGAGTAGCATTGTTGGGCGCTGCGTATGCAATTCGTAAATAACATCCTTCTCCCAGGCCAAAAGCCGTTCCTGGCACGGCCGCCACGCGGTGCTCGCGGATAAGCCGAGATACTATCTCCAAGGAGTTTAGCGTGGTCTCAACGCGTGCTAGCACGTAGAACGCTCCTAGTGTTTTTGGGACCTGTACCATAGGTTTTAGTTCTGTGAGTTCGTTGAGCACGGTTGAGCGTCGTTTAGCGATTGCTTCAAGATGATGTCGGCAGTAGTCGACGCCAGTGTCGAGCGCAGCAGTCGCTGCAAATTGGGAAATGATTGGCGGGCAGATCACGATAGTGTCTTGGATCTTAGCCACTGCATCGTGAAGATGAATTGGAATTCTCATATACCCGATGCGCCAACTCGCAAAGCCATATGCTTTGGAGAGCGAGTACAGGGAGATAGTATGGTCTTCGGCTCCTGGAATTGACCCGGGCGAAAAGTGTTCGGCATCATCGTAAAGGAAGTATTCATACGCTTCGTCATGAATGTGAAATACGCCTTGCTGAGCACAAAGATGGTTCAGTTGGCAGAGATCTTCCGCAGGGTAGACGGCTCCTGAAGGGTTGTTTGGAGAGATCGTCACTACGGCGCGTGTATTATTAGTGATTGCCGATGCAACAGCTTCAATGTCTATCTGGAAGTGTCGGTCGGTTTCGACCAACACAGGTCGGCACCCGGCCATGGTTATCGCCATTTCGTGATTGAAATAATACGGAGACATTAGAATTACTTCGTCCCCTTCATCGCAGATTGATAGCAGTGCGTTAATGAACGCCATATTCCCCCCAGCGGTTACCACTAGCTCGTTGTCGTTATCGATTTTGATTCCGTTCTCACGCAACAACTTGATGGTTATCCTTTCGCGGAGAGACGGTATCCCATACACCGAGGCGTATTTGTGGTTCTCAGGGTTCGCAAGGAATCGTTCTACGGCGTCTCGTACTGAAGGCGGCGGCGGGTAGCCCACCACGCCTTGTCCCAGGGAGATAGTATCTGGGTTCTCTGTTATCAGCCGATGAATTTGTGGAATTATTGGAGGCTGGACCTGTTGCAGACGGGACGATTGATCGAATGGGTTATCCGAGTGTGGCACTTCCCCAGTATACTCCTATGAACGTATTCAGCGGACCTGCTCGACGGCGGCTCCGCTGCAAGTTACCGTTTAATTGACCAAAAAAAGGAACGGAGAGCGAATGGCAGGGAAAATTGGTTGGATCGGAACCGGCGTGATGGGGCGCTCTATGTGTCTCCATCTTCGCAAGGCAGGATACGAAGTGGCGGTCTACAACCGCTCGAAGGACAAGGCTCAGGATCTGTTGGACGCTGGCGCGGTGTGGTCAAACACTCCGAGGGGTGTCGCAGAAGGAAGTGAGGTGATTTTTAGCATTGTTGGGTACCCACATGATGTGGAGGATATTTATCTAGGGTCAGGCGGAGTTCTTGAGGCCACCGAGAGTGACAGCATGGTTGTCGATATGACTACTTCTGAGCCAGCGCTGGCCAAGCGTTTATACGAGTGCGCAGGCCAGAGAGGTGTGGCTTCGTTGGATGCTCCAGTTTCAGGTGGCGACACTGGTGCACGTGCAGGCAATCTGGCAATCATGGTCGGTGGAGACCGGTCTCACTTTGATCGAGCCATGCCGTACTTCCAGATCATGGGGGAGAATATTGCTTATATGGGATCAGCCGGAGCTGGTCAGCACACCAAGATGAGTAACCAAATCCTGATTGCCTCTACGATGGTAGGTGTGGTCGAGTCGCTGTTGTACGGTTATAAGGCGGGCTTAGATCGAGACGAGATTATCGCGGTGATAGGTAAAGGAGCAGCGAGTTGCTTCGCTATAAAAAACTTGGGACCCCGAAT
>CAZTZA010000042.1:0-13359 GCA_964618015.1 uncultured Spirochaetaceae bacterium
AGGCAAACGAGATGACGGGTGAGCAGGACTACCGCCGCGCCGTGGAGAATTTTCATGAGATTGTGATGGATACCCGTTGCTTCGTTACGGGAGGCGATTGTTCGATCAGGGAATTCTGGCAAGGGCCGAAGACAACGTTAGAGAGTTTATGCGCCAGTACGCAGGAGACGTGCGCTACATATAACTGGCAGCGCCTTACCGAGTATCTCTTCCGTTGGACGGCCGATCCAAAATACGGGGATGCGTACGAAAGGGGGCAGATCAACGGTATACTTGCCGCTCAACATCCTGAAACAGGTATGTTTGTCTATTTCATGCCTATGAAACCGGGTCCGCGTGAACCGAATCCGGACAACTATGATCTTGATCCACCTGAAACCGGAAGCAAGCACTTCGGCAGACCTTTGAGATCCTTCTGGTGCTGTTACGGAACCGGTATTCAGGCTTTTTCGAATCCTCTCTCTGCGACGTATTACCGGCGTGACGATACCATATGGATCAACCGGTATATCGCATCGCAAATGGAGACTGAACTTAACGGGATGCCACTCAAGATCGATGTGCGCACCGATTTTCCGTATTCCGAAACCGTGACGTTTATCGTCCGGCTCAAGCAACCTGACGAATTCACCTTAGCGTTGAGGATCCCCTGGTGGGTCCGAGGTGGTGTATCGCTTCGGATGAACCTTCGTCCATTTAATATCGAAGGAGAAACTTCTTCGATTCAAGGGTCTTCATGGCTGAAAATCAAGCGTGCTTGGAGGACCTGTGACACAGTTGAAATGACACTTCCGATGCATCTGTACACGGAGAGCATGAGGGATAATCCTCAGTATGATGCAGTATTATATGGCCCCCATGTTTTAGCTGGATGTGTCAGTGATGCTCCGAAACTGGAAATACCGAAAGAGAACCCGGCACTCCGAATCGTTCAGGATCACGTTGATCCTTTTACTTTTTTCTATAAGGGTGCCCGACCTTTACGATTCGTTCCGCTCTCTCGAATCGTGGACGAGGAGTATAATATTCACTTCGAACGAGAGTGAAGACGTCAACTTTGTGGCGGTGAAACTTAGAGTCAACTCAGTCAGAGCGAAAATGCCGAATCGGCATATTCAATTTAGTTTGCTTGATCAATCTTATATCACCTGCCACTTGATAGGGCAGCCATAGTGAAGATGTAGCACACTTTCGGTGGAGATTTTTTCTATTTGGGGCGACACTTCGCGGCTATGAACTGCTTTTTAGATGCGAATGGAGAAAGCTGGAGAGTTTCGGAGTATCTAGGGTTCGCGTGATGCGGAAGCTGCCGGCGGGTCCGCAAGGATGACCACTGTAGATGAAGATGTGCTGCACACCTTTCTTCTCATCGATAACCGTTCCGGTCGGATGAAATCCGTCTGCTGAGTCGTAGAAATCCAAGCCTTCTGATTTTCGAGCAAAAATCGTCCCTTCAAAACGCCATTCTGCCGAATCCCAATCTTCGGGATCGATGCTCCAGATGTCGAGAAGCATCTTCTCTCGGACACTTCTTACCGCTTCAAACCGTTTGGTTACTGGATTGTAGTCGAAGCCGATGTCTTCGACCTTATTTAATTGACGCATGCTTGCGCGCCGGACATCTACGGGCTTTCCTGCCGAGACACGGATCTGTAAATGGGAAGTTAGTGCTAGTTCATCTCTTGCAAGGATGAAAATATCGTTCTTGTGGATGAGAGCTGCAGGTTCGTATTGCGCAGCCCACCGTGGGAGAGGATGTATTGTTTTTTTCCAGGTTCTACCGTCATCTTTGGAACTAAGGAAGACGAAGTCGCTGCGTGTATCTTCGATAGGCCCATCAACAGGATTTGGGAATTTTTCGCTGCGTCCATAGCCTGCGGTATTTCCGAAGGCGCAAAGTCCTATATCCGGGTGGTCCACGATTCTTGGGCCAACGTAAACGATATCTCCTTTAGTGGTATCCTCCCGAAATTGTTCTGGCAAATGTTCCCAGGTTCGGCCCTTGTCCTCGGAGCGGAAGGCTCCGTAGTTGCAGAGGATGACAACTGTTCCTGCACGAGACGTTCCGAGTCCATTAAGGTGGAGCTTGTAACCTTCCTTACTGTGGTTTAGAGGTCCGTATTTATATCGGTGTGAAAGAGGAATTAAGCCGCCTCGATCTCGGAATTTAGTGCCCATAGCGTCGCGTATATTGAAGGATTCTGTCCAGGTCTTCCCGCCGTCGGCGCTTGTTGTAGTCATCGTGAAGCTGGAATATTTGTCCGCATTTCCTGCTCCCCACGGATTATGACCGGTCATTCTGCGGTGGATTAGGATGAGAGTGTCACCTGAACTTGTCGCTTCTGCGAATCCGAGGTGGTTGTTGTCTCCGAGAGGTTTCTCAGGCAGGACGACTGTGTCAAGCTCGATGAGGCCTTGCCTGGCTCCAAGCTCAAGGGTTGATAGTTGTTCGTCGGTAGTGTTGAGGAGTTGTAAGGCGAGTGGGCTAAGGGAAGACTTTTGTATATCCATGTAGGTAACCTTCCAGGAATCTTTGCTTGATTTATCTCCAACGTCAACGAACTTTTTGACTATAGAATTTTCCACTAAAGAGGCAGGGATGTACCGTTCACCGCGCATCCTGATAAGGGGTGGTGGGGCAAAAACATTTGGAGTGCCGGAATGGCTATGGCCGTTGATCAGCAACGTTCGAGCAGCGGGCTATGTGGTAGTCAGCAAGACGCGAAGAATGACGGTGCCAAACACAAAATTGATAATTTTGTGTTTGGTAGAAAACCACGAGAGGCGTGCCTGTTTTTTGCTTCTTTTCCCAGGTCCTCGTTGATAGAAGGACTTGATATTTCTATGAATACATTAAAGAAATTCGTTTCTTTCGGTAGTAGCCAGGGATAGTCCTGGCTCATCAGTGTTCATAAGGTTCATGATGGCTGTGAACTGGTGAGTGGTCATGGAACACTCCATGGCGGTGCATCATTTGATGAAACCTGTTGTACGCTGACTCCAAGGTAGCCCTCAGTTTACGGTGTCGATTTTCTGCTGGCCGGGGCGCTAATGTGTCGACGTATGCCAACGCTCCTTCGATCTGGGCAAGAACCACGTTGGCGTCGGCGTCCACCCATGGGCGAGCACCGTCCACGAAAACTTGCACCGCGCTGGTGTGGGCGGCGATCTGGTCACGTGCTTCAGTGCGATAGCCACCGCGTACTCGTACGGCCACCCAGGACGAGGAATCTATGTAAATTGATGCTGATCCATTAGCTACTAATCCGTCAACTTTTACCGAGTCGTGGACCAAACCGCCGACCACTATCTCTACGGTGGCGATGAGTACAGAAACCGACTCAGCATGCCATGTTACATCGACGGTGCCGCCGCCGGCGGCAAGATCTACTCGTTGCCCAGGTGGCTGACCGGCGACCGCAAAATCAACAAGTGGACCAACAGTCACGAAGGTATGACCAGCTTTCACAGCCGTCATCCAGTTCTCGTAGGTGAACGGCAGATTACCGAGCTGAGCGTAGGTTCGTACCCCACCGAGTTGGCATGAAGCGGTCATCTTATCCGATCCGCCAACTAACGGTAGTCGGTAGCCGAGATTAAGGTAGCGATACCAGTCAGTGATGCCGTAGGGATTAATCTGAAACTCACACGGGTTAAAGGTCATCATCTCTGTGGCGTGCACAAGATCTAGTACAATATCGGCTGCGCGTTCACACTGTGGGTCTGGTGCATGAGGCAGCACCACTAAACCCTTCTGTTCGATGCATTGCTGTGCCCACTGCGCCATGGTTAGTTCTTGAGGGTCGCCAACAGCCGACTCGCTCGGACCGCCAGTACACAGGGGCTGAATCATTGAACCCTGGTAGCCAAGCAGGGAAATATGACCGAGAACCTGCATCCGATTCTCGGTGCCGACGCGGACCACGAAGTCGCTAGTCGGTGATCCATGTCCGTTATCGTCGGTGATCTTCTGGGCGAGCTCTTCGGCGCCAAATGTTGTTCGGCCGTCAAAGTCGCCAACGTTACTGAACATCTCGCCCCACTGACTAGCTAATAGGTTGACAACGTTCACTCCCTCAGCCGCTCCCTCTAACAGTGCTGTCTGTGGGCTCAAAAAATGAACGTGCGTGTCCGCAGTTATCCAACCCCTTGCTCGCCAATCTAATACTCGCTCTATCTCTATGGTGAGCTCCGTTGTATCAGCGTTCACCATGACCGTCGTGCGCTGGGGCTTTACTTCATAGCCTTTAGTGACTTCGAAGAAAACTTTGCCCAGTGGCAGGTCTACCGTGCATTCGCCGGGAATGTAGGCGTATTGGTTATAGCCATTGGAGAACTCGGCGTAGTTGTCTTCGAACCAGTTTTGGTTGACTTTGCGGTGGTAGCCCTTTGGCGGAAGGTATTCTCCATGTTCACCGTGGGCGTGAAAGCGTACAGCCACTAGGTCCGACGATCCGTGTTCGACGACTCGTATCCGTACAGGTCGTTCTGCAGGAGCAACCGTCAATGCCGACGTTGTGGAGGTATCGCTATCGACCTGTGCGAGTTCTACCGGAAAAGCAGATTCAATACTTCCGACGTAGAGTCGAGCTGCAGAATGGGCACTATACTCCACTAGTACTTTGCGACTTTCGCGTTGAGGCTGGACATCTGGATGACCTGGGAGCCATGCGGCATCGTTGTAGGTCAGCGCTGCTCGGGCAGAGATCACCGAGCCTATGTCGATACCGATCTCCTCAATCTCACCAGCGGTGTTGAGCTCAACCTGATCCGGTAGCGATAGAAGCAACTTTCGTCTTATGCCAGGGCGCAGCGGGTGTTCGGTCAGTTGGGTAGTGGAGATAGCGTAGACGGCGAGAATTTCATCGTCCGAAGATTCCATCGTCAAACCAATAATCTGTCTTTCGGGCTCGGGATTGGGTAATGCGTAGATCCATGCTGTCGCTAACCCTGATATATCACGACCTGACTTGGTGCGCGTTTCTCTTGCCCCATATCCGAGGTCATCACTGAATGGACGTTGCAGCAGCGTAAGCTCCTGTGATGACAGGAGCACCTCGTCTTCCACTGCTGCAACTGCTGCCATGGGGCTAGCTCCCCAATTAAACCTAGCCTGCTGAACAGCGATCCTGCGTTCAATGATGCGGACGTGACTTCCGCCATCTGCGTAGAGAAGAGTGTATTCACCAGCCTTGCCGCCGATGTGTGCGCTACGGTTAATGCAGTCACCTGGTCTTGCGGCACTGTTGAGTCCGTCAGCTATCTCATCCGCCCGGTTGCCAACCAGGTGAAAAAACAAAACGTAGCTAGCCGCACGTGGCGGGTCGATAAGGACTTCTATCGGTGCGTCACAGAGGTGTAGTACGTTCGAGGCACCTTGTTTCCCAAACAGGAACGGGATGCCGCGAAACACTTGTTGGCCAAAGGCTTCAGAGAGCTTTTCCGGTGGGTTCAACTCATCGGGTAGGTCTGTCCTGTCAGAGTTGAAGGTGGAAGCTAAATCAACAGTTTGAAAATGTGGTGAGGATGGCGTCTTCATCGGTTTTTATAGCGTTAACGTCTTAAATGTTGCTTCGGCAATGCAGCCTTAACTGGTTGCCAGGCTGATGAAATCCAGTTGCGTCGGATCTCGTGTTGCCATGATGTCATATTTTGGCTTCCGGTATATGAGAAATATGTACATTTTCGCTCTTGTACGGTGTCACAAACGTCATATCATTCTTCTCCTTTCTCCATCGAACGCGATAAATAAATCGGAATCTATGGTCTCGTCAGTGCACGATTTCGTCGTCAAGTCAGTTTGTACTTCGTGAACAGGATGCCGTCGGGTCCTGGCGAAAACTGCGAACCATTGTCCCCGATTTGGTCTCTACGGCTAGCGTAGAAAACCGTGAGAATTTCTCCCGGGTTAACTTCTATTGATACCGGGTATCCCATGTCTGGTCGGTCAGTCCATTGGTGGACCATTATTCGGTTTTCTGTATCCCAGCTTTTTCCCTCGTCGTAGGAAAGCATTGCTTGAATACTCCAAGGATCGGCGCGATGGCTAAAAGAGCAGAGAATCTCACCGCTGTTGAGACGCATCAGATGAGGAGGGAAACCCCAAACTGAAAGGTTTTCTTCAGCGTGCCAGGTCGCTCCCCCATCCTTCGTGCGGAACTGACGGAGGATGCCATCGTCTTCTGATCGAAACATGGATAGGTAGTGCTGTGGCTCTATTTCTAGGAGCGTACGTTCATTGATTCTTGGTCCCCGTAGTTTGTCGCCGCGGGGTAGTCGCCAATTCCGATCGATGCCGATAACGTGTTCGTGAGGGAGACGTCCCATCCGGTCCCAAGTGTTTCCGAGGTCTGACGATTGGTAATAGAAGACACTGATGTCGTTGCCATCGAGCTCATATCCAAAACATCCAAGTGACCCATCTGACAACGCGAAAGGACCGCTATGCTCTGAGCCGCCGATGGGCAATCGGTGTGGTGTCGACTCCCAGGTAGTGCCGCCGTCGGTTGAGCGAATACACCAGTCGCCATCTATCTCATTGATTATTTTCTCGGAGAGACGGTCGATCCGGGCTTGCCATTCGGGGCGTGACCAACGTGGATTTGCAAATTCATGAGTTGTCGGGAATCCAGCGACTAAGGTCCCGTCAGCCATCGCTACGATTGCGGGGTCTCTATCATCCAACTCGCTATTGTAGATCTCTTGAGGCTGCGTCCAAGTGTCACCTCCATCGTTGGAACGCATGATCACCAATCGACCAAAAGGGCAAACGTGATACTTGCGTTCAGTTGCAATGGCGATCAGGTGGTTATCTCCTGCTTTGCATAGTCCGGGCCAGGCATACATTTGCTGTGGTCGCGATGCCACCACTCCAGTTCTGAAATGAGATGGTTTTAACAATTTTTTACTCCTGTGTGAAAAATCATGTAAGGGTTGAAGACTGTCAAGCATTCATGCTCGGCTACCTTACAACGTAAATATGACCGGTGTAGTCTGCTCTTAAGTTAAAAAGTCATGGGCCATAGAAGACAGTTTCCTCAGATATTTCGACTAGGAAAAGATCCAGTGGTGAATTTTGCTGCTGATGAGCTATCACGGTACTTGAGTGCAATGACAGGGGGACAGATTATGGCTTGCGCCGTTAAGTCTTTTTCTCGGGAAACAAAGGCTCTTTATGTTGGCTTAGCAGATGATTTCTCTGCGTTCAATGTGACCATGCCTTGCGAGTCGTCGCGCAACGACACCATCATCCTTGTTACGGTCGATAATGCGCTAGTTTTGTCAGGATTCAACCCGCGTAGTGTCCTGTTCGCCGTCTATCGTTACCTCGAGACTTGTGGAGCTCGTTGGCTTTGGCCAGGCGACGCAGGTGAATTTCTTCCAAGCATTAAGAGCGTGGAGACACGCGGCTTCAAGCTGGTCGAGACTGCCTCGCTATATCATCGGGGGGTTTGCGTCGAGGGGGAGGTGTCACTAGAACACAACATAGAATTCGTCGACTGGATGGCGAAGAAGCGAATGAATGAATATCATCTCCACTTCGACACTTTATTTGTCAATTATAACAGCTACTACTCAAGACAGCATGGTCCTGACGTAATCACGACCACGCCAATCTCCCTGGAGGAGGCGCATAGGCTGGATGCTCAGGTGGTATCAGCAGTAAAGAAGCGAGGTCTGGTGCTTGAGCGTGGCGGTCATAATTGGACAGGTGGTGCACTAGGAATCGAGCCTATGGACGAAGAGGTCGATCTTAAATCTATGACGACCGAAATAAGGGAGATGCTCGCTCTAGTAGGTGGTCGGCGGGCTCTGTTCAGAGGCAGCGCTGCCAATACCGAGTTATGTTATTCTAACCCTCTGGCGTTTTCTCGCATAG
The DNA here is from genome assembly GCA_964618015.1 of uncultured Spirochaetaceae bacterium. Classification (GTDB taxonomy): domain Bacteria; phylum Spirochaetota; class Spirochaetia; order SZUA-6; family Bin103; genus CATQHW01. Next base: position 7,880 of record CAZTZA010000042.1, read on the forward strand.
TTAATTACGTCGTTCAGTACGCACGTCAACATCCTGAGGTTGACTACTTACACTTTTGGCTCGCCGACCATGTTGGTAACTTATGTGAATGCTGGGCCTGCCAGGAGGTCTCACCAACGGACTGGTACGTGCGTTTGGTCAATGCAATCTCATCGAAGATGGCGATTTCTTCTTGTCGTAATAAGTTGGTGTTTCTAAGCTACAATAGCACGCGGTGGGCTCCGGTCCAGGAGAGGATCAGTAGGGAGTATGACAATGTGGTATTCATGTTTGCGCCCTATCCTGGCTGTTACCTTCACGCTCTGACTGATGAGCGTTGCCGAGGTTCATATTCTTACGAAAGACCGCCGCGTAACAGAGAGGTACAGCCACGCACTAATCATTTATATCGTCAGTTTCTCTCATCTTGGAAGCGATCTTTCGAGGGCGACAGCTTCTTGTTTTACTACCATCTTTGGATTGGGGACAGCCTATTCTGTGATCTATCTAGGATTGTTTGGCAGGACATACGCGAAGTGGAGAGGTTAGGACTGAATGGAGTTTTGTCGGCCCAACCGCTCGCAGTGTTTTGGCCGACGGGGTCGATGATGTCCGTCCTTGCAGAAACTGCTTGGAATACAGATGTTGATTTTGAGACGGTTACTTCTGAATTCCTCGAAGCGGCGTTTGGAGAGGAAGCGACGTGGGTGAAGGAGTATCTCTCCAAATTATCTGCTTGTATGGGACCTCGGGATCCGTATGCACACGACGATCTGCAAAAAAATGCTGATAGCATTAGGTCGGTACTGCTTGAGGTCAAAGATGCGTTGCCTCATTTAGACAGGATGCTATCGCGAGCCCATGAGAGTCCTGTAAAGGATGCGGTCACGTGGCTGATTCACTACAATAGGTATGTCAGCTTTTTGCTCCAAGGCCAGATAAGCTTTGTGAAAGGAAATGTACAACAAGCTATAGATAGTCTTGCGAGCGCTAGCGAGTATCTCATGAGATCGGAGAAGGACTTGTTTTGGGCTACTGATTTTTCCACGAAACGTCACCAGCTAGACGGACTCAAACAGATGTACGCTGCGGCATGTGGAAATATATAGCTATGAAGTCGGAGGTCTCGTAACGGTTGAATGGACTGGTCTAAGCAGCTACGGGTGCTGTATCAGCAACGAGTGGAGAATCAGAGCGTTAGGGGCCTGCGGTTTCGTTTTTTATCCGGAAAATTGGCAAGCTTGCCTACTACGTAATACAGGTAAAGTGGAACTATGTTAAAGATCGAAGACGTCCGGACTATCTACTCTGACGGATTACACAATGCATTCACTAGCATGGTGCGTTGGCGTAACAAGTATTACGTTTCATTCCGTTCCGCAGGTACTCATGCGGCAATGTGGGAAGATGCATGGGGAGATTCGCCAGCTACTCATGGTAAGATCATGCTGCTCGAGTCAAGCGATTTGGAAACTTGGGTCACTTCGACGATTCTCGACAGCGAGTATGATGACCGTGATCCAAAATTACTGGCCACAAACGAGCGACTGTACATTTTTAGTACCACTGTAATCGGAGAGGAGCGTCTTACTCTTCCGCAAGAGACTTACATGTCCTTTACAGAAGATGGGGAAAACTGGTGCAAACCTGTTTCTGCCTATCGATATAACTACGGTTTCTGGAATCCTCGTACCCACGCTGGTGTCCACTATGTAGCTGCTGATGTCGACATAACTTCGCCAAAGTCAGAAGTACTTGACCAACAGGTCGAGCTGTTGTCGTCAGTCGATGGGCAGCTTTGGCAGCCAGTGTCAGTGATTATTCGTAGTGGTGGCTGTACTGAAACCGAGCTGCTATTTCTCGCCGACGGTTCGTTGCTTGCTTTTACTCGTCCTCATTACGTCTCGATTGCCCGACCCCCATATACAACTTGGCGAGTTGCTGGTGCCGATCCGGAATATAGAGTAAAGGAGCACCCACCCGGTTACTCTGGTCCAGTTGCAGCACGCGTTGGAGATTCGTTGGTGTTTTCGTGTCGTACCAACGTCAGGTGCTATAGCGATAATCAACCGGGCCAGAACCGAACTGGTATATTCACTGTCGATACGACTGATTACTCGCTTACATGGCATGCTAATCTTCCGACTGAGTGGGGTGGGGACCAATCGTACGCTGGGATGGTCGTGCTTGATGATCAGCGTCTGGCTATATGCTATTACGACGGCGAACCGTATGAGAGCGGGAAGACTAAACGTAGTGATATCAAGCTCGTAACAGTCTTAGTTCAATAGGGTCATAGCACCTTTTAAACTATAGTCTACAGCGGCAGTCTTTCTGGATCGTTAAGTCTCCCATCTCTCCTTGGCGATTTCACTATTCTTGGTTCCATGCTGCTGGTCAGATGGGTGCGCGGATCCACTCGATGATCCTCCGGCCATCGTGTGGTTGCTGGTGATCATTAGGAAATTTGCTCCAATGCTTAGGAACTAATGGATGATTCTGTGTATAGGCAGTTTTTTGTCAGTAATCCGTCACGTTATGGCTATAGTGTCTGCCATATCGTGTTCGTCGCTGGACGGTGTTCATGCTGATCATAGTGCATGACCAATGGCATGTTAGGGCTGCTTCCGACAGTTTTTGGCGCCTCGATCACAAAGTCAGCGTACTCTTCCGTACGGGTCTCATATGCGATAAACGCAAGAGAAAAATAATCCGCCCATAGTTGTCGACGCTCGGTTATATCTGCAAACAATAATGGACCGGTATCGAATTGATACACGTCTGGCTGGTAGCGAATGTTGATGGTCTTGAGTGGGTACTCCAGCTCGGCGCGCAACTGCGTTTCGCTGTTAGCGAGGATCGTCTTACCAATCATGGGAATACCGGCAGCGGTTGCCTCAGCTACGGCCGCGAAGCCGACCAACTGTTGAACGCTTTGGACTGGTACAATCTTTGACGTCAGATCGCCGAAAGCTGGCATGTTTGTGTAATAGTTGCGATATCCAGTTTCGCTGGCAAGAAGTCCACGACGAAAGATTAACGCTTCGTTAGCGCAGAAAACAGGAAGAAAATCGTAGCTTGGCCGTTTGAACAGATCGCCCGGTCCTGCTGCGTCGAAGGTGTTCTCGCCTTTGCAAGAAGCGCACTGATAGATGACGCGAGTAGTACCTTCAAGGTCATCGTACAGTCGGACTAGTGACTCTATTTGTAGGCGCACGTCGTTCTGGGCTACGGGCTCAGATGAAGGTGCGGTGCTGCTGCCATTACCAATGATATAGGAGCGACCGAAGTCAATGAATTCGCCTGAGTTTGTTGGAATTGTTGGGGTAGAGGAGGGCACGGTTCTACTCATGGCATCCGGAGCTCTTCCCCATTGATGAGGAAGTGGGCGAGTTTCTTGGCGGTGAACACTCTTGCATTCGTCAACGAAAAGGATGTGCTACCTCCAATGTGTGGGGTGATGATTACGTTTTCGTGGTCATTCGCGTACCGAATAAGCGGCGATTCCTCCATGTGTTCTCGCCATTCGTCATGAACTACGTCAGCTCCGTACGCAGACAGATTTCCGGTTTCGAGCGCGTTGATTAGCGCAGCCTCGTCAACTATGTCTCCTCGGCTTGTATTCACCAGGATGGATCCAGGCTTCATCCGTGCGAGGACAGCGGAATCGAAGAGATGGAAGTTGTCTTTGGTCATATGAACGTGGATGCAAATCACGTCGGATTCCTCCAGTAGTCGGTAAAAGTCGACAGATTCAACCCAGTCCTGTTCGATTGGTTCAAGGTCGCAACCTATTACTCTCATGCGGAATGCGTTGCCGAACGTTGTTGTCATTTGGCCAAGTCGTCCAACCCCTAATACTCCTAACGTTCTGCCTGAGAGCTGAGATCCAATCCTCTGATTCCCGTGCCAGTCGCCAATAAGAGCTTCCCGGGTAACCGTCCGTAAGTGTCGATGGCATGCAAGCAGCAACATCCACGCGCATTCGGCGGTAGCTGTAAAGGTGTCAAGTAGACCGTAGTCGCGGGTGATGCTGAGCACGCGAACCCCGGAAGCTTCTGCAGCGTCCAGATCGATATGGTCACGGCCGGTAGAGGCAGTGGCTATTGCTTGCAGTTTATTGGCGCGGGAGAAGAAGTCGCTGTCAAGTTTGAGTTCTGTATGGCCCCAAAAGGCATCGTAGTCTGCGATTAGTTCGAGGAGTTGGCTGCGATTCGACGGTCGTTCGTCAAGATCACATACCTCCTGCAGATGTGAGCGTGCCTCAGGCGCCACGGACAGGTCAGTCATGCATAGTACTCGTGGCTTCATGATATCTCCCTACTGACTTTCTTATGTGCCGTCATGATTAACGGAGTTGCAAACCTGATTTGTACGGGCCCCAGAAGTCCTGAAACCGTCTGGCCAGGAAGAACGAACTTAGTCGGGAATGCTTCGCTGTAAAAATTAGCAAGGGTGTTTGCCACTTTGATTTCAATAGAATTCTTTCCAGCTATCGCCATCTCAGAGATATCATACCGGTAGGGACGTGCATAGCGAAGACCTGCGGCGCGACCGTTGATGACAACCTCTGCGGCTACTTCAACCCTTCCCAGATCTAACGTTATTCGCTGTTGTAAATGTTCAGGAGTTAGAGTGAAAGTGCGTGAGTAAATAACTTCGCCAGAGTAGCAGCCCATGGCATTATTGCTCCAATCGCCTGTCATCATCTCTCCAACGCCACAGCGAAAAGTGATCGGTTGGTTAAAGGCGGCGCCGCCGTAGTGGCCACTTGAGTGCTCTAATTTAAGTGTTATCTGAGATCTTTTTTGCATTAAATTTGACAGCACGATTTGATTTTCTCGGACTTCTATCTCTTGGCCATTCACCCATGCTCCGATGATGCTTGTTCCATCTACGATGGGAACTGTAAACGCAGAGAGGCCAGGTGGTGCGTCGAATCGGTACCAGCCGACCATAGGCTCGTCGGCGCGAAAAGCATCAAAATAGGGCTCAATCGGTTGCTGAAACCAGCGGAGCAAGGGCACAAAACGGCGAGGATTCGGTGGTTGATCCGAATCATAGAGTGCAGCGTAGGTTGCTATCTTAGCACCCTGTTCCTGAACCAGGCGTAAAACAAGATCGTTCCAACCTGGCCGGAGGGTTATCTTTGATTGTGCCGGTTTTGTGAGTTCATTAAGGGTAATGGTTTCTCGTGGATACACCGGTCTTGTAACACTGCGACATTCGCTGTCAGGTGAGACCGATAGCAGCAAAGTTCCATTCAGCCAAGCCTGGCGAGGGAACGCGCTGGATCCGGCAAAATCAAGGGTAAGGGTTTGCTCGTCTTGTGAGTAGAGCGAGGTAGCTAGATAGCGGACAGCATCGCTATGCGAGGCGTCATCAATGCGGTGCTCGTTGAAGACGAGAAAGTCATCGGCGACGCCACGTAATCCCTCGCCCATCGGGTCATGAACATCCGGGTCATCGCAGCCGAACTTCTGCGAGTAATGGTACGGTTG
>CAZTZA010000042.1:13369-15190 GCA_964618015.1 uncultured Spirochaetaceae bacterium
CACGCCCACGCTTGGCATTCTCGATCGAATCAATCGGCTCTGCATTGGGCCCGAACGGACCGCATGTCCACCAGTACGGGCCGAAGCTGTAGACCTGCTCCTCCCAGCTGCCATCGTCGAAGTCTTTTGCATACCAACGCTCCTTATGACCAGTGCCAGATTCTTCAGTCACTTCCATTCGATATCGAAACCGACGTGCCTCCGGGCCGATGGGGGTTTCACTGGCTGGATAGCGGAAGTCTCCCCATTGGTTGTCCAGCGTAGGTGCAAGACGCGTTTTCCATGGACCGTCAAGAGATAATGAGTGAGGTGGTTCTTTTACCGTCCGGGACGCTTGCCAGCTCTGGTTATTGTGGTCTAACTGCGCCGTGATCCGACCGCCGATCTCAGTCCAGCCTTCTATTGTTACCCCGTTAGCCGTCTCATTGACTGCAGTTGTTTCTAGGTTTTTGCTAACTACTCCAGAGGAGTGCCTTCCGCGCCTGATGACAATGGCTGCGGCGTTGCCAGGTTCGAGGTAGAGTTCAATGATAGTTCGGCCAGCATCGCGTCGATGGTGATGAAGTGAGCTTAGCTTACCGGTGGTAGCGTCCCAGAGTTCCGGCGCACCGTCAGTACGGAGGCTGAGTTGATATGTACGGGTTCTTGGAGCATGGCTACAGAAGAAGTAAATATCCGTCTCGTCGGTGCGCTGGTGGGTGTGCCAGATTTTATTGGCATTAGCTATTACGTCGCGGTCAATGGTGCCGCTAATCATATCGGCCATTGTGGCAGCATTGCCAAAGGCATGGGACGGCAGAAACAGTCCAGTTCCACCACCTGGGCCAGTGTTTTTGACACCCCGATTGAACGAGCGGCGCTCTCCTTCTGATTCATATTTCTGTACCCAGAGCTTAGCGTCGCGCAGTCCGAATATTTCGCCGATCAGCTCGCTGATTCGAGGGTCGTCGCGTCCGTGTTCTGGTGAGTCAGCGGGGAGGCGCCCAAATGCTGCCAAGGTGCCGCCGGCCCGGAAGAATTCATATGCTTTCTCCATCGAATCACGACGTATGGTGCTTAATGCAGGTAGCAGTAGCACTGAAAATTCTATATTGCCGATATATAGCTTGTCGTTGATGACCTCAGCCTCAACCAGTGAGTGGTCGTCTACAAAGTCGAGATCAATACCGGCGTCGAACAGATGGCGCGCTTGGAGGAACGCAGTGTTGGACGACTGATCAGCGGCATTTTCGAAGGAGCTGCCGGCAATCCAGTGGGCGTGAATCGTAGTGATTGGATAGAGGATCCCCACGTCGGCAACGTGGTTGCCTTGGCTCATCAGTGTGCTCAGACGGCTAACGTAAGCAGCAAAGTGGTGCCAGTGACGCCAGTAGGGCTGACGTAAATGGATCGACGGAGGCACCCATTCGTACCAGCCACCCATAGTGTGGTACTGACCGCCGTGCCCGTTGTACAGGTTGATTCCATAAGCGAAATTTTCATTAGTCCAGTGCAGGCCCTGTTCCAGAGTCTGGCCCCATCCAGTGCCCCAGTAAGCGCAAACGCCAACGCGTGGTTTGTTGTAGACATGAGCGATGGAGCTGACTAGTTTGGCCTGAAAAGTGCGAGTATTACCTGCTCGAGCCTCTTCGTTACCTGGAATGTCGTAATGGCTCATGTAGAGGAAGAAATTGCCGTAGTGATAGGTCTGGGCGAGGATATCCGTCCATTTGCCAAGTGGGCAAAGCTCTACATATTGCATTCCCCGCTTATGGAGCCATTCGGCGAATGGCCTGTACAGATTGTGATCAAGCAATGTGACCCTCACGTCGTAGCAGTCGC
>CAZTZA010000042.1:15200-16649 GCA_964618015.1 uncultured Spirochaetaceae bacterium
ATCCCTTCGTGTTACGGAACTTGTCGATCATCCCCTTGGTAATTGGGATGCGACCGGTGAGCACAGGTAGTTCATCCGTGCCATAGGCTTCGAAGGTTTTTCCCATGTGGGGTCCGAGGCGTCGTTCATATTCACCCAGCAATAGATCGATCCATCTTTCACTGACCGCTGGATTCAGGAAGTCAAGATCGTATGGCTCGCTGGTAATAACATATATCCACCAGCGCCCTGCCGAGGCCTGCCAATCCAAGCAGCTTTCGACTACCATGTTCGATAGATCTCTCCAACTTGACGGATCAACGGCGTCTGTAGACTCGTTTTCTGCATATACTCCAGCCGCGAGTAGCTCGGCACCGTCGGGGATTTTGATAGTCACCTTGTTTGATGTTTTACTGGTATCCATAGTTTCTTGATGGATAGTGAGACTGTGACCCAGTAGTTCAGGTTGCTGTGTTATATCAGCTCGTAGCTGGTCCTGGGTAAACTGGAACCAAGACCAATCGCTGAGCCATGCCTTTAGTCCAAGGTTCTCGTGCTGTGTCATGGAATAGCTCATGAAGCGCCACCATTGTTCGCTCCAGTAGGCCGGATCCGATCCGTGCTCTTCGCCCAGAAGAAATCGGGGGTAATAGAAAGTGCCTCCGATTCCTTGTTTTTGGTACTCTTCTAGCTGGATGCGCATGCGGTCATTGTCTAGCGATCCTGACTCCCACCACCAGCAATCTACTGGCGTATATTCCTGTGGGGGATCGGTGAACATGCTTCTCAATTCATTATATTTCAATTAAATATATTCCTTTACAGACACTATCGTATCATGATTTTATATTGTTGAAGACTTGCGTCGCACATGCTGTTGGAAATCTCTAACGATACGTCACGTGTTCCCAACTCTAACATCGTTCACCGTTATTGATGGTAGGATGTGTATGTAGGTATGAAATAGTGTACCGGCAGCCGTAACAGCTCCCTCGGCACCATTAGTTCTATTTGAAAATGCACATCTTGCCAGTGTCTGATCTCTCCAACTCTATCCGATGATATGCTTATCTGTCGGTTTTTTGTCATGCTGTGATTTTTAGGGGCTGACGCGTTTGGAACGGCACGGTAACGTCTAATGTATGGAATGGAAGCCAGAACGTATCAGTGCGTTCGCCGACGAAATTGGTCCTGATTTCGAGTTGCAACTTGATGTCCTCGCCGCGAACGATGTGGGCAACATAGAGCTGCGAGGGGCCTGGGACCGTGGCGTTCTTAGCTTGTCTGCGCAAGAAATCGCAAATATTCGTCGAATGGCGAGATCGGCTGGTATAGGTTTTTCTGCTATTGGATCTCCTATCGGTAAGTCTGCCGTTGATGGTCCCTTCGCTGTTGAGTTAGAGAATCTTCGCTGGGCCATAGACGTTGCTGAAACATTAAGTGCTCCGTTTGTAAGAGTGTTTTCGTACT
>CAZTZA010000043.1:0-15348 GCA_964618015.1 uncultured Spirochaetaceae bacterium
GGTTCCAGTTTAGGACTGAACCGATTGCCGTTGAGCGGAAGTTGGATCCTGATGGAGAGAAGGATGGCCAACATGATGCCGTCGCGATCGTGATCGTGATGGCTGTTCAGATTGTTCCCTACGAACCGGACGATACTGCAGGTTTGCCGAGCCGTATCTCGTAAGCCTTATTTGTAAGGCGCCGACCGGAATCGAACCGGTGCATAAAGGTTTTGCAGACCTCTCCCTTACCTCTTGGGTACGGCGCCACAGTAGCTGCTATCATCATAATGCGCATGGTCATAGCACCTTGTCGATGCCCAAAGTTGGTTTATCGGTTTGAGCGTATGACGTTCGCAGCTCCCTTCTCAGTATCTTGTTAGAGGCTGTGCGCGGCAGTTCTTTGATTTGTTGTACCTCAGCGATTCTAAATAAAGGGTTGAGCCTTTGATTCAAGACTTGTTGCAGAGCATGCCTTAGATCCTTAATTGGCCGTGTTAATACGACGAAAACTACCAACTTGTTCGGACCTATAGAGTCATTTTGGATCGAAACTGCTGCGCATTCTTTCAGGCCATCTATCGTTGATAGCTCTCGTTCGATTTCTATCGCTGACACCTTTATGCCGGACAGGTTCATTGTGTCATCTGTCCTTCCTAGTGCTCGGTAGTAGCCTCCGGAAAGCTCTTGCAGATAATCGCCGTGACGTCGCAACGGTTGCCCGTCCAATAGTGGAGTCCCGGTGAAGTAAGCTTCGTCATGGTCTTGGTTGAGTAATTGTGTTGACAGTCCAATTGATGGGGGCACCAAGTGCAGCTCGCCATTGTCAGCTGGGTTGCCGTTTGCGTCATGGATAGAGATTCCTATTCCGAACGCGGGGGTGGTGAAGGTGGCTGGGGCTGCTGGATGCTCCATCGTGCCCGAAATATAACCACCGCCGATCTCTGTGCCCCCACAGTACTCAATCACCGGTTGGTAGCCGGCTAGTGACATAAGATAGAGTTGATCTGTGGGGTCGGAGCATTCTCCGGTCGAGCTAAACCGTCGGATACAACGCCAGTCGAAATTCTCCATGCAGCGACTACTGCGCCATTTTCGCGCTAAGGTAGGTACTATGCCGAGCATGTTGACGCCGGCATCCTGTACGAATTGACCAAAGCCTGCAGAATCCGGACCAGGATAATACAGGGCGATGGTCGCCTTGTTGATCAAAGCTGCATAAACAAGCCACGGCCCCATCATCCACCCCAAGCTGGTAGGCCACGCGATGGTCTCGCCTGGTTGTACGTCCTGCAGTAGGTGAGCATCGACTGCACACTTAATAGGAGTTAGATGGTCCCAGGGGATAGCCTTAGGATTGCCTGTTGTTCCAGAGGAGAAGAGGATGTTTGTGTGCGCAGCAGATGGGCAAATGACTGGTTCGCCTGGTTCACCGATGATCTGATCCCAGGTCTTATCGATGGCGCGTTGCCTAAAGGCATCAGGGAGGTCGCCGACCACAATAGTTTTAAGGCCGGGGTCCGCCTCTACTAGCCGTTTGTAGGTGCGGGTTCCGACGATTGCCAGTGACGATTTGGTAATGGCCAATCGAATGGCTACCTGACGTGAAGAAAAGCTGTCGGCTATGGAAACAGCGGTACAACCAGCGAGAATTACGCCGAGGTATGCTGCCACGGCCTCTACTGTCATCGGAAGATACAGCGCCACGTATGCCCCGGGCCTGAGTCCACTTCTGAGACAATAACCGGCTACTGCGCGAGCAAGCCCTTCAAGCTCGGTGCGGCTCACAGCTGTCAGGGCCAACCCTTCAGAGGATCTATAGACGATTGCGGGCGGTTCGTTCTTTCCTGATGACTGTAAGCAAGTTGTTGCGATGTTCAAACGTGCGTCAGGGAACCATTTTCCGTTGTGCCACGCCGGTCCTGGTTCTCCGTCAAAACAGATTCCAAGACGTTCGATCATAAGCTGCCAGAAGGCTGGTCGCTGCTCGATCGACCAGTGATACAGCGACAGGGCGTCCTTGGCCGCCACTGTTCGGCACAGGGCGCTGACGTTGGTCTTGCCTGCCTGTTCCATTGATGGCAGCCATGCTGGTGCTGGAGCTTCGCCCGGATCTCGATCTGCATAGGCTTTAGCAAAGCAATATTGATGCACAGCAAACGGCAGCCTCCGACGTGCTGGTGGCCCACATAGCACATCTGCCACCAGTCGTTCCCAACGGAGTTCTCCGTTCGATTCTGTCATGCAGCGTTCAATCTGCTTGGCGAGAACCGTTGCTTCATTGACACCTATCGCTGCCAGTTCAGTTGCAGCTGTTGTGATATTCACGAGCATCGCCTGACGTGGATCCTGGGGGCATGGTTGCCTAGGTCGACGGAGAGCGATACCCTTTTGTATACATGGCAAGGCGAGCAGTGTTGCTGCCGAGCCGGGCGCGATGTCCCGTTTCTCGGATAGCGCATCACGAAGACCCGTCTGGAGAGGGCAAAGGGCTGGATATGGTGCGGTTGGCTTCGGCGGAGCTGTTCGCTGTCCGACATCCTCATAGGATCACCCGGATGGGCTTGTCCGGTCGAGGAGTGGGTTCCTTTGCCCGGATCGGGAATAATTATCGAGTAGGTGACCTATGTTGTCCGGGAAGGGAACCGTGTTACAGCGCCTAAGTCCAGAGGGTTTGCTATCTCCAGATTGTCATGATGATCCGGGGATGACGGACGAGCAGTTACTGCGGGCCTTTCGACTAATGATACAGGCTCGCGCCGTAGACGAATGGGCAGTAAGCCTGACAAGACAGGGGCGACTTCTGCCCTATCCTCCTGCCGTCGGCCAAGAGGCATATAGCGTCGGCGGAGCTATGGCGCTACGTTCAGACGACTGGTTCGTTTACGCCTATCGTGAGCTGGGCGGTCTCTTAGCGCGTGATCTTCCGCTCACCTCCCATTTTCAGTATTGGTATGGAGTGGAGGACGGTAGCTGTCTGGATATCGAGCGCTATCACTTAGCACCAGTGTCCATTCCGATCGGCTCGCAGCTTCCGCACGCGGTAGGATTAGCGTTTGCTGAACGACATTTACGTCGAGACAGGGTGGTGCTCTGCTATTGCGGGGACGGCGCCACTTCGCAGGGAGACTTCCACGAGGCGCTCACCTTTGCCGGCGTTTGGAAAACACCTACGGTATTTTATGTGCAGAATAACCAGTACGCGCTCTCGACGCCCTGGAACGACCAATGTGCAGCACCATCGATTGCATGTAAGGCTGAAGGGTACGGCTTTCCTGGTCTCCAGGTAGATGGCAATGATGTCACGGCTGTCTACCAGGTCGTAAGCGAGGCGGTGAGCCGTGCGCGCGTCGGAGATGGCCCGACTCTGATTGAAGGGATAACCTACAGGATTGGCGCACACACTACTACCGATGACCCTAGTCGATATCGGACTCGCGAGGAGGAACGAGAGTGGGAGACACACGATCCAATAAGGCGTCTTCAGTGTCTTCTGCTTGATAGGAATCTTTTGAAGGAGACTGAAACTGATGGGATAGTCGCTGACGCGCGTGAGTGCGCTCGCCAGGCCTTCGAAGAGGTTGAAGGAGGAGTAGACCCGAGCATAGAAGCAGGATTCCGGCACACGTTCGCTGAGACTCCTCCGGTACTAATCGACCAACTAGAGAGGTTGCGCGAGTTGCGCAACGGTCATTGATGAAGTATTTGCGGTGAGTACGGTCAATATAGTCTCTTCAATTAATGATGGTCTGCGCACTGAGATGCGACTTGATGAACGTGTCATTACACTCGGAGAGGATATCGGTGTTAACGGCGGCGTTTTTCGTGCCACTACGGGACTGCAAGAGGAGTTTGGCGAGGATCGCTGCTTCGATACGCCGCTGGCAGAAAGCGGAATTGTAGGGTCCGCTTTCGGAATGGCGGTTGCCGGTTTGCGTCCGGTCGTCGAGATTCAGTTCTCCGGATTTATCTGGACGTCCTTCAACCAGATAATCAACCATGTCTCACGTATTCGTACTCGTACGCAGGGGGCCTTCACTGCCCCGCTTGTAATTCGCATGCCTTATGGCGGCGGCGTTCGCGCGTTAGAGCATCATTCGGAGAGCATGGAGGCAATTCTAGCGCATGTCCCGGGCATCAAGGTAGTAATCCCTTCCACGCCTCATGATGCTAAGGGGCTTCTGATAGCTTCCATCCGAGACCCAGATCCCGTGATCTTCATGGAACCAAAGCGAGTATATAGGACTCCGAAGCAAGAGATACCAGATGGAGATTTCGTCATCCCCCTCGGTACCGCACGTGTTGTCTTGCCCGGCGAAGACCTAACTATTGTTTCCTACGGCGCGCAGATGAAAGAAGTGATGGCTTCCGCTAGACAGCTCCGTGGCGAAGTTTCAGTGGAGGTGGTCGATCTGAGAACAATTTATCCTCCTGACCTGGCATCGGTACTTTCGTCAGTGCGCAAGACGGGCCGTCTTATGGTGGTACACGAAGGTCCACGGTCGTTTGGTGTTGGTGCGGAGTTGACGGCATCCGTCGTTGAGCAGGCATTCTTGTATTTGGAAGCTCCCCCGGTGCGGTTAACCGGGAGCGATATTATTGTTCCATTGCCACGCCATGAGAGCCACTACCTTATCAGCGTCGCGGATATCACGGGCGCAGCTCGGCGACTGATGCAATACTAAGGCGGCACATCAACCATGTATGAGTTCAAGTTTTCAGATATCGGAGAGGGGCTGCACGAAGGCAAGATTTTGGAGCTAAAGCTCCGGCCGGGGGATGCTGTTGAGCAAGGTGACATCTTGGCTGTTGTTGAAACTGACAAAGTGGTTGCAGAGATCACTTCTTCAGTCACTGGGGTGCTGAATAGCTACGGTTCTCATGCGGGCGACATAATTAAGGTTGGCGACACTCTTGCTTATATCAGTGTTGAAGCGGCTCAGGAGGTCCTTGCTCAGCCTATCCACGATAAAAATACAGGCTTGGTCACGGAGGAGAGATCAGCGAAGACCGAAGGCGATTCCGTTGTTGGAAGGATAGAGGTTAGCGATGACCTGTTACCGCCGAGCGATGAAATCGGAGTGTCAGATGTCCCAATTGCCGCCGAGAGCAATGCGACACAGGCTGGCATCGACCCGGCGTCAAACTTGGACGGACAGGCTCTTGTTACACCAGCTACCCGTCGTTTGGCGCGAGACCTAAATGTTGATCTATCGGAGTTAAGCGCCAGCGGTAACAGTGTTCGTATCCATAAGGAAGACGTTGTCGCTGCTGCTGAAGCCAAGTCCCCGGTTCCAAAGGCCGAATCCATAGCGGCCGATCAGGACCCGTTCGGCTTTCCTCTGACTGACGATCCGCTTAACAACCCGACGGATTTACCTCCCGGAAAGCAGATTGAGTTGACCATACTGCGTAAGACTATCGCTCGTAATATGGAGATCAGCGGTAGGATCCCATCTGCAATCATACATGATCTTGGGGCGGTGGATGATCTGGTGGAACTGCGCTCTAAAGTTAATAAAGATCGTGCCGTTCACATAAGTTATCAGCCGTTCTTCATGAAGGCTTTGTCCATTGCGTTACTTGAGGTGCCCGTACTAAACGCTACGTACGATTCAGTGACTCAAGAGGTGACCGCCTATCGTGAGGTGAATATTGGCTTCGCGGTTAATACCGAAGCAGGGGTCCTATTGCCGGTAATTCGCGGAGTCGAGACAAGCACAATTTTGCAGATTGACGCGCAGATGAAGCGTCTTGTGCAAGCTGCTCGCAGTCGTGCACTAGTCTCGGATAACCTGCGTGGCGGCACCATAGCGTTGACCAATTTCGGCCCCTTCGGTGGGTTATGGGCACGGCCAATGATCTTTCCGCCCCAGGTGGCAATATTGGGTCTTGGTCGTATACATGAGGCGCCGCAGGTGGTCGCAGGAGGGGCGATTGAGGCACGTACTGTCCTGCCAGTGTCGTTAGCGTTTGACCATCGCGTGGTTGATGGTGTGCCTGCAGCTACTTTTGTGTCGCGTTTTCTGGAACTGTTGTGCTCACCTCAGGAGTTGATGGTATCACTGTAGAGCGGCTTTGCTTAGTCGCGCTAGGTGGAGAGAATTTCTCAGGTTAAATCTTGTTCGGTCAGTCCTTGGGGGGCGCCGATTTGTCGAATGCGGTGTACCACTTCGACTATGGACGAGGCGGTGAGCCTTATTGATACCGAGCCTTCACACGGTACGGTGATCACTGCCGATTATCAGAGTTCGGGACGTGGCCGCGGCGCGGAGAGTCACTGGGAGTCTCAGTTGGGGGCAAACTTATTAATGACGATTATGTTGCGCCAGGTTTGTACTGAGGCTCAAGCAACGACAGTCCCTTTACGGATTGGCTGTGCGGTAGCCGAGGTTGCTGCCATACATGGTCTAAAACCGTCTATAAAATGGCCCAACGATGTTCTGATCCGCGGCCGTAAACTGGCCGGAGTGCTGTGTACAGTGAAACGGGATTGGCTTCTGGTTGGTATCGGCGTGAATTGCAATCAGCGATCGTTCGTACCAGAGGTCGGACAGGCGACGTCGTTCGCTCATTGCCTCGGGCGCAGCGTGGATCGAGCTACGGTAGAGAGCGAGGTGCTTGCTGCCACCTATAGGCTGTTATCAGCAACAGATTGGCTTGATTGTCTGCGCATGTGGCTGGTAGGCGTAGGTGAGCTGGTGCAAGTAGACCAAGGCCGAAGGACGATCGTTGGGGTCCTTCTCGGAATTGACTCAGGTGGGGCGTTGCTGGTTGGTCCCGGGCAAAGTTCTAATGTCAGAGAAGTTACGCGAGTTCTTTCTGGTAGTCTAACTTTGAGTTGCTAACTTTAGAGGCAGCTTTAAGGAAATTCGCCTCGAGATGTTGGCGTTAGCGGCAAGAACTGTTATCTTCCGTGTACTTATATCCCAAATACATAACTCTTCGGAAGGGTAATTCATGGCTAAGCAACTGCAATTCGACGAGTCGGCGCGTAAAGAGCTCCTGGCAGGAGTGACTAAGCTTTCTAATGCCGTCAAGGTGACGCTCGGC
Source organism: uncultured Spirochaetaceae bacterium (assembly GCA_964618015.1). Lineage (GTDB taxonomy): Bacteria > Spirochaetota > Spirochaetia > SZUA-6 > Bin103 > CATQHW01. The sequence continues at coordinate 7,033 of CAZTZA010000043.1, forward strand.
CCCAAAGGCCGCAACGTTGTGCTGGACAAAAAATTCGGCGCTCCTACAATGACTAACGACGGGGTGACGATCGCCAAGGAGATCGAGCTCGAAGATCCGTTCGAGAACATGGGCGCACAGCTTCTTAAGGAAGTAGCGACCAAGACCAACGATGTGGCTGGTGATGGCACTACTACGGCAACGGTCTTGGCCTACTCGATGATTAAGGAAGGGCTCAAGTCAGTCGCCGCTGGTATTAATCCTATGGATATTAAGCGGGGTATTGGCGTTGCTGTTGATATGGCGGTGGGCCACATCAGTACTGCCTCCAAGCGGATCAAGGAAAAGGAAGAGATTTCCCAAGTAGCAGCCATATCTGCAAATAACGACCCGGATGTGGGAGACCTCATTGCGGGTGCGATGGAGAAAGTTGGGAAGGACGGTGTCATCACTGTTGAGGAGTCTAAGTCGATGGAGACCAACCTTGAGGTGGTAGAAGGTATGCAGTTCGACCGTGGATACCTGTCGCCATACTTCATTACTAATCGTGACACCCAGACAGCCGTGTTAGAGAACCCATATGTCTTGATTCACGATAAGAAGATTTCCAATATGAAGGACCTGTTGCCGCTACTGGAGAAACTAGCTCAGTCGGGCAGGCCTTTACTATTGATCGCCGAGGACATCGAGGGAGAGGCTCTAGCAACTCTGGTAGTGAACAACCTTCGTGGCACACTCAACGCCTGCGCGGTGAAGGCACCGGGGTTTGGTGACCGTCGCAAGGCGATGCTTGAAGATATAGCAATCCTTACCGGCGGCCAGGTTGTCGCAGAGGAGTTGGGTCTGAAGTTAGAGAATACCGAGCTTCAGCAGCTGGGAACGGCCAAGAGCATCAAGATTGAGAAGGAAAACACCACAGTTATAGAGGGCGGTGGTAAGCAGCGTGATATCACTGATCGCATCGCTCAGATCAAGGCTCAGATCGATGAGACCACCTCTGACTACGACAAAGAGAAGCTACAAGAAAGGCTAGCTAAGCTAGCCGGCGGCGTCGCCGTAGTAAACGTCGGAGCGGCCACCGAGGTGGAGCTCAAAGAGAAAAAGCACCGCGTGGAAGACGCTCTTTCTGCTACGCGCGCGGCTATCGAAGAAGGCGTTATTCCTGGGGGAGGCTCCACGCTGGTACAAGCAGCGGGGAAGCTCAATTCACGCAAAAATGAAGACCTCAACGAGGCTCAAACTGTTGGCTTTAAGCTGGTGCAACGAGCCTTGGAGGAACCCATTCGTCAGATTGCCGTGAACGCCGGGCTAGACGGCTCGATCGTTGTGGAGAAGGCCAAGAACGAGAAAAAGGGTATTGGCTTTGATGCACAGAGTATGGGTTGGGTTGATATGCTGGGAACCGGGATCATTGATCCGGCTAAGGTCACCCGTTCAGCGCTGCAGAACGCGGCTTCGATCGCCGGTCTGCTACTCACTACTGAGTGCACCATTACAGATTTGCCTGAGAAGACCCCGCCAGCGCCTGCGGGCCCACCAGGAGGACCGGGCGGTGAAATGGGTGGCATGGGCTACTGATAGGACTGAATCGTTCGGATAACGACCCTACTGGGTATGGTCAGGCCTCACGTTTGCAATATGCGGGCGTGGGGCCTGTCTTGTCTGTGATACTATGGGGGCGTCTGTGAAACAGAAACGGGCGCATCGGCCGTCACGGTCAGATTTCCTCTTTACAATCGGTTATCAAGGTAGTGTTGCAATCGTTGATCGCACTGCCCAGAGGCGCTACGGTCGCTTGACGGTGGACGAACTACTAGAGCGTGGACTTTATAAGCCGGCATTGAGTGCGGCTGAGTATGACTGCGACCAGGATGCGAAAAAGAAAGTACTGCGCTCCTATAATGAACAGGCAGTAGCTCCACTATTTAGTGTTGAGCAAATCAGAGCGCGCTTCGGTGTGTTCGGTGTGCCTGAATCAGTGACTGGCGTAGAGCAAGTATAGGAGTTGTAGCGATTTTAGGTACTGTTGTTTCCTGTGCTCGAGTCGTGATATGTTTGCGGCCTTCGCGCTGGCGGTCTGTTCTGGTTTGCTGGCGCGGCCTTTAAAAAAATAAGGACCCAAGGAACTCGCTGAATGGATCCCTCAGGAAGCTCAAGCATAGTCGGGCTGGTTCTGCCGTTTGCCGCAATATTTCTAATTTTCTATTTCCTCGTACTGCGTCCCCAAAGCAAGAAGCGCAAGGAGACTACTGCATACTTAAGCAGTCTCAAGAAAGGGGATAAGGTAGTGACGATTGGCGGTATGCATGGAGTTATCGTCAATATCAGGGAGGAAGGCGGTACGTTGACGCTTAAGGTTGATGATGATACCAAGATCGAATTCGACAAAGCAGCCGTCCGATCCCCTGGCAGTAGCGACTCCAGGTAGTGCCCAGGCAGCGTTCCCGGCGCATTATTTCCGATAGTATTATCTGATGAGTAATCGTCTCCGGCTCGGAATCATCCTGGTGTTCATCGGTGTGTCGGTGGCTTTTCTAGTTCCCACTATCAGGTGGCATGTACTGTTACCGGAAGATCAGCGTGACCTTGCTACCTCAACCCGTGATCAGATCCGTATAGTGTCTCAGGAACGAGCAGGTGAAGACCTTCGGAGGCTGCTGCAGTTAGCCGAGGATAGTCCGCAATCCTCTATTCCCGATGAGCTACAGTTTTTACGTATATCCGCGCGCGATCGATTTCGGTTTGAGCAGAAGCCCGTGCCATCGACATGGACGGTGTCGGACCTGTTGGAAGGATATGTGAGTGAATCAGCACTGCTGGCAGAACTAGAAGGGTATCAGCGACAGAGGCTCCTGGATCTGAAGGAGCTCACAACCCGTAGCCTACAGCTAGGTCTAGATCTCCAAGGTGGTATGTACGTTCTGATTGAGCCTGACCTAGACGAGCTGTCGGCAGAGATCGGGCCACTCACAGAAGCTGACCGCCAAGATGCAATCAATCGAGCCCTGGAAATCCTTGGTAATCGCATCGATCAATTCGGCCTGACGGAGCCATCAATTAGTCGCCAGGGAGATGACCGGATTGTAATTGAGCTGCCCGGTGCTCCAGATCCTGAACGGATGCGAAACTTTATTGCGGGTAAGGGGCGATTGGGCTTCCATCTAGTTGATGCCGAAGGGCAGGCTGCCTTTTCTGAATACCAAAATAATAATCCGGGCGACTTCCTTGCTTCAGACGGAGGTCTGAGAGACTCGACCATTCTACCGGCTGGCACAGTTCTGCGCGGTGTTTTTGAGAAGGATACTTACGGCGTGGATCAGCTTCTTGGCTATGCTGTCATTAAGGAGGAGGAGGGTCTGTCTGGGGCCCTGATCAACGACTCAAGGGTGGACCGTGATCCTATCACCGGTCGGCCTGAGGTATTGTTCTTTCTTAGCCCAGAAGGAGGCGAGATCTTTTTCAATCTCACCCAGCAGAACGTAGGGGAGATGTTGGCAGTGGGGCTCGACGATCGCGGCAAAGCTCGTGCACAGATCTCTCAGCCGATCCGCAACCAGGTCCGAGTCACCGGATTCACACAGGGTGAGGCGGAGGATCTGGCGTTGATTCTTCGTACCGGATCGCTGCCAGTACCTTTGGAGATAGTCAGTCAACAGCAGATCGGTGCTGGCCTGGGTGAGGACGCCATCCGTTCCAGCGTTCGAGCGATAATAGTAGGGGCAATTCTGGTGTTCTTATTCATGGTGCTTTATTACCATGGTGCTGGCCTAATAGCTGACTTGGTATTGATGCTCAATCTGTTCTTCGTGGTATCAATTCTGTCCGTACTTGGCTTCACGCTGACACTACCTAGTATCGCGGGTGTGATTCTGACTGTGGGTATGGCGGTGGACGCCAATGTAATTATCTTCGAGCGAATCAAAGAAGAGCTACGTGCCGGCAAGTCAGCTGCTGCCGCGGTGCGTGCCGGCTTCGCCAAGGCTTTCCGGGCAGTGCTAGACGCTAATATCACTACGTTTATTGCTGCGATTGTGCTGTCTCAAATCGGTAGCGGGCCGATTCAGGGTTTTGCAGTAACCTTGTCGGTGGGCATTTTGTCTTCGATGTTTACCGCGCTTGTGGTATCGCGACTGATTTTTAACTTTCTCATCGAAGTGCTACATGTAGAACGCCTTAGCCTTGGGTTCAGTAAGTTCCATCGGAGAGCGGCATCGTGAGGCGCACGATAGAGTTTACTCGTTACCGGGTTCCGATGCTGATCATTTCTTTAGTTGTTATAGTTGCCGGTCTTGTTGTGACTGTACAGCGGGGCGGGTTCAATCTATCAGTTGATCTCGAAGGGGGACTTTCGCAGCAGATTCAGATTGCTCGTGCAGCAATTACTTTAGATCTTGATGAGGGAGCCGAGCTACAGATTTTAGTGCGCCAGGCCACTGAGCGATTGATTATTCGGATGGCAGGAGGTGTGGGGGCTACGGAATTGAATTTCGTCGACTACCCGACGCTGGGTGATCTCTCTCGTGCGCTTGCGGATATTCCAGGGGTTGCTGCGGCCAGATCACTGCAACCAGATCTAAGCTCGGTCGACCTGATACCCGAAAGTCCGCAGCCGTCCGGAGGCCGAATGGTACTACATGCCAAGCCTGATAGTGGCGAGCCTCTTTCAATCGATGAGGTGCGAAATGCACTCGGATCGATTGTGAACAAAACCATCAAGAGAATCGGTCCAGTGTCTGATCAACAGTTCGTGATTCGAGTGAAGTTATCTTCTGAGGACGACACAGAGATGGAGGCGGCTCAGGAACGGGTTCGTGTTCTCCTTGCTAGTGCTTTCGGTGCCGACAGCCTGATTATACGCTCCACTGATTTCGTCGGACGCAGGTTTTCCCAGATTCTCGGCCAACAGGCAGTGTGGCTAGTAGTAGTGGCATTGCTGTTGATCATGGTGTACGTCGCATTTCGATTTAGGCCGGAGTACTCGGTCGCTGCCCTAGTCGCTGTCGCACATGATGTAGTTGTTTTGATAGGAGTTCTGGGGGCCTTTCAAATAGAGGTATCCACAGCAACTATCGCCGCATTGTTAACAATCGTTGGATACTCGCTGAACGACACGATTGTTATTTTCGACCGTGTTCGGGAGAACGTTACACTCATGCGCGACGCTGGCTTGCGTCGTGTAATCGACGCTAGCATAACGCAATCACTTGCGCGGACGATTATTACTTCGATGACGACGCTACTAGCTGTGGTGGCTATATACGTGTTTGCAACCGGGCCAATTCAGGTCTTTGCGTTGGCTGTGATAATCGGCGTGGTTGTCGGCACCTATTCGTCAATGTATATCGCCGCGCCAGTCGTTCTTTTGCTGCAGCGTCGTAAGCGCAGCCTGGAGGGAGTTCCAGCTTCTTCAGCTGGTGTAGCTGATGCGCCTATCGCTAAAAGAGGGGCTGGTACACCACAGCAACCCGCAGACTCATCCGCTACTACTGATAGCTCGGAGGGAGGAGCCGTCAAACCAGCTGTTCCCCGCCTGGCGGGGCCCCGAGTGCAGCCGGTTAGCAAGCGACGCAACAAGAAAAAGGGTCGCTGAACGAGATTTTCATCCTCGAGCACGGCATGAAGGGTCGTCAAGCGGGAGTTCAGCACGAGCTGAAGCCTAGCCAAATTCTTAGACGGGACGGCCGTCTCGTCGCTTTTGATCGTGAAAAGATAGAGTTTGCTGTTCTCCAGGCAGGGGTTGCGGTGGGTGAGCGCAATCGTGAGGTCGCCGTCGCAGTTACTGACGATGTGCTAGCCAAACTAGATCATGGAATTCCTACTGTGGAGGAGGTGCAGGATCTAGTAGAAAAAGCACTTATCATGTATGGCCATGCTGATATTGCTAAGGCGTACATCATTTATCGCTACGAGCACGCCCTGAAGCGAGAGAGCCGTCCAAGTCTTGCTTACTCATACAACAATATCCCGTATAAAAAACTGTGGGAGGCTCTTGCATGGAGCACGGAGCTACGATGTGCTGCGGTTTCTGACCTGCAGCTTATAGAGCGTCCAGAAGACCTGATAGCCGTCTCAGATGAATTTTATCAGGAAGAGGTCAGAGTAGCTGTTGAGAAAGTAGATGACACGATCGATTTAGTAGTAGTTGCGGGGCCGTCCGCATCCGGCAAGACCACGACCTCTATGGTAATAGCTGATCAGATTACTGAAACAGGGAGGCCGGTGCTGCGTTTAGAGGGAGATAATTACTTTTTTAATATAGATAAACATCCTCGTGACCGCCGTGGCGACTACGATTACGAGACTCCGCAGGCCTTGGACATAGAGAGACTTGTACTTGATTTGCAAAAGCTGCTTGCAGGTGAGTCGGTAATGCTTCGTTGCTATGACTTCAAGGCCGGTAAGAGCGGTGAGATGATGGGTCCGGTGAATCTCGAAAAAGGTTCCGTGGTGGTTCTTGACTCGTTGCACGGATTAAACAAGCAGATTGCTCAGGCTATAGATACTGATCGATGTCTCGGGATCTATGTAGAGACTTTGGCCCAGCAGCGAGATGAGAGCGGCCGGTTTCTGCGTTGGACGGATCTGCGTCTGCTACGACGAATGGTAAGGGATGCACGCAGTCGGAACCACGGGGTACGTGACACGCTGATGCATTGGCACTTCGTGCGTCGGTCTGAGCTTCGTTACATTATCTCACGCTTGAGTGCTGCTGACGCTATCGTAAATAGTTATCTGCCATATGAATTGCCTTTTCTTAAACGGGCCCTGGGACACCGTTTAGCTGAACTTGATGCGGACATTGAATCGGATACAGATGCTGAGGACGCACGTGATCGACTGAAGCGCGTAATGGCAGTGATCTCTGAGGTGCCCGATGACTGGGACGAGCAGATTTTACCAGCTGATTCCCTGTTGCGTGAGTTTGTTGGCGGCAGCAGCCGTAGCTACTAGTCGCGATTATTCCTCATCGATTGACCAAGCGCTCTAACAGAAAGAATTGTTTTCTCTATGGCTGAGGCTACAAGGATTGTGCTGAATACGATTTCTAGTGAAATGCGTATGGTGGAAAATATCTCAGCTTCTAGGGAGATAGGTTTTGCCAATTCCGCAGCTATTGCACCAGACAGCAAAATCATGGCAGCTGCAATCGACATTTTCCCCAACCAGGTAGCAACTGGGAGCGGTCCGCCGGTAAGGGCAACCAAGGCGACTGCAATCGCCTGGATCGCCAGGCGACCGATCAGAAAGGCAAACACCCATCCGGTGCCGACGCCGTACGCTAGAAGTAGAATGGCTCCGGTCCCTAGTAGCAGGTAGTCGGTCGAAGAGTCTATATAACTGCCTATGTGGGTCACTTGGGACCGGCGGCGTGCTAATGCTCCGTCAGCTAAGTCAGTGAGCGATACAGCTGTAAGCAACAACAAAACCGGCCACGCTGGTGTTCCTTGACCTATGGTCGAAGTGATCAGAAAAACTATAGATGGGATCGACGTTAGGCGAACCAGCGTAAGCAGGTTGGCCACGTTCATCCGCTTTAGTGGTGGACCGTCGATGATAAGAAAGTCGTTGCGGCGTACCATTAGCGCCCCGGCTATACTTATTGCGAAGATGGTGTGGATCCCTATGACTATAGCAAGGCCCGAAGCGGGGTTTAGTTCGAAGTAGATTGCCACGATTACAATCTGTAAAAACCATAGGAAAAAGGAGGTAGAGAGGATGCTAAGTGTGAGCTGGTCAAAGCCTCGCCGTATAGCGACAGGTTCTATGTACCAGTAGAGAGAGGCAATTGAAACGATTGCTGCCAACCCGATGAGGGGTAAGGCCACAAAATGCGTATAATCCGGAGCTATCGAGAGAAGAACTAGCACCAAAATCGCGGCGCTACCCTGCATTGCTGTTTTGAGCTTACCCGCTGTGCGCGCACCGGGGTCGATCCCTGCTCGCAGGAGATTCGGCCTAATTACCAGGTACATCAAAGCTTCTCGAGCCCCGAATACAGCGGCCAACCAAAGTGGTAACACTCCACGACAGGAAAGGCCAAAGAAGATCGCCAAAAACACGAGTGCGTCTGTTGCGGCGTCAGCAATCTTGCCGAAGCGGGAATCGACGGCAAAGCGGCGAGCGATCAATCCGTCCAGATAGTCGGTGGCAATGGCAAGCCCCGTAAGGAGCAGAGTCAGGCCATCACTGGGTTGATCCTGGCGGATGAGCGAGATGAAGATTAGCGGCGCCATTAGGCCCCGGCTTAGCGTAAGTCCGTTTGCTGCCGCTAGGGCTATTTTCATTAGGAAAATTCCTGTTGCGATTGGGTGTTGAGAAGTCCCACAAAATTTCCTA
>CAZTZA010000043.1:15358-16538 GCA_964618015.1 uncultured Spirochaetaceae bacterium
CGCTAGTTCGAGTCTAGCCAGGCCCAAGAGACTAAAGCCCGCAAGCAAATGAATGCTGTGGGTAGTGGCTGGGGGTGTCCGGTGTCCAAGACGTACGTGGAAACCTCGTCTGACCTGTTGGTTGGCGTAGATCGCATGGTCAAGGATGGGTTTTACCATGACAGAACCGAAGCGGTGAATGATGCTATTCAGCAGCTGCTGAAGGCGTACAAGCTTTCGAAGCTACATGTGAAGGACGGGCGACGCACGGGGGGGACGATGTCTTGATAGATGTATGACTCTTTTTGTGGGCTAAGCATGGATGCCAAGACCAACCGCGATGCGAGTCGAATGGTGCGGAGTCAACTACAGGCCCGACACATCTCAGATTCCCGCGTTCTTGAAGCTATGTGTCGGGTTCCGCGCCATCAGTTTGCTGCTGCCCCGCATCACTGTTGTTATCGAGATCACCCTGTTCCTATTGGTTTTGGGCAGACCATGTCGCAGCCTTATGTCGTTGGCCTGATGACCGAGCTTCTTGATTTGTCCGGCCAGGAGCGGGTCCTAGAGGTTGGTACTGGCAGCGGTTACCAAACCGCAATATTGTCCGAGTTGTCCGCTGAGGTCTGCACGATTGAGTTGATTCCAGCGTTGCAACAGCGTGCACGAGGTGTTTTGGAGGGACTCGGGTGCGACAATATCCGCTTTCGCCACGGGGATGGATCTCTGGGATGGCAGGACGGGGCGCCGTTTGATCGGATCCTTGTCGCTGCAGCAGCTCTCTCTTTGCCAACACTGCTGATAGACCAGCTTGGTGATAACGGCATTATGGTAGTCCCTGTTGGGCCGATCGATAACGAACAGGTGTTGACTACAGTCCGACGCAGCCATGGCGCCATACGGGTGGTTCCAGGTATCAGCTGCCGATTCGTTCCGATGCGTACCAGTACGGTGTGGTCTACGACTTCAACTTGTGGGGAATTGGCGTGAACCGTGTGCCGGTGTTCCGGCCGACTATTCGTCGAGAAGGGATGGACGATGTGCTCAGCTGTATAGTCTCTGACGAGATTGGGCCAGGTAAGCGTAGCCAGGATCTTGCTGCTGCAGTTGCTAGTGCTCTGGGTATGGCGGGTGGCGTGGCGTTGGCTGACTACGGGTTAGCTCTCTCTTGCGCTTTGAGTGCCGCTAGCCTTGAAACGGG
>CAZTZA010000044.1:0-8229 GCA_964618015.1 uncultured Spirochaetaceae bacterium
CGCATTGATTGCTCATCGTGTACTTCTTTCCTGGCCATCGTCGTCTACGACTCTGCCTCGCCCGGCCCGAGCCCGCCTTACAGGTATGCCGGTACGAGAGGCGATTCGTGCTGGTGAACCTCGTCGTGGAAGAGAGTATCTTGGCCTTGATGAAGGGCAGAGGATAATGCTGGTGCTCGGCGGTAGTCTCGGTGCTCGCGTGTTGAACCAAATGATCAGTAACGTGAAAGACGAACTGACACGTGATTGGGTTGTAGTCCATCAGACTGGTAGCCAGGAAGACGAAGTCAACATTAATGAGCCATCCTACCGTACCCGGCCCTATTTTGATGACGAGCTACCTGACTTGCTAGCCGCAGCAGATCTTGTGGTTAGTCGCGCCGGAGCAACTGCGATCGCTGAATTCGCGGCTACTGGTACGTCAGCCGTGTTAGTACCGCTTTCACGTACCACCAGTCGTGGTGAACAGATTATTAATGCTCGGTTGGTTGAAGCGGCCGGTGCAGCTGAGGTTCTTGCACCTGGTGCACAGACCGCTTCCGGCTTGTTGCGTTGCTGTCGTAAGCTAGTAGACGATCGGATCCGATTCCGAATGGCTGATGCTATGCGCACACTAGATCGGCCAAATGCAACCTCAGACGTGGTGAGGCACACGCTCAGCACAGTGGGGATAGATTGATTTTATGACTGAGTTTATAGGGGGTCTGCTCAACGCTGTGCCGACTGCCATCAGTCAGCTCACTGCTGTGCTCGCTGCACTTGGGCCGCTCGACATAGTCATTGTTCTTCTTTCGTTAGCATTGGCGATTCGTGCCGCTATTCGCGGCTTTGTGGCTGAAGCTTTCGGCGTTGCTGCTATTGTAGCTGGTGTCGCAGTGGCTGCGGTTCTCGTGATTCCCGCAAGTCGTTACGTTGATGACGCCATCGGTAATGAATCATTCTGGAACCGCGTAATTGCTTTTATAGTCCTATTTCTGGGTACCTATGCAGCACTTAAATTGATCGAATACATTCTTCGTCGTCTCTCTCAAGGTCTTCGCCTCCAACAGCTTGATCATCTATTTGGACTTTCATTGGGATTCTGCGAAGGAGTAATAATCTCAACAGTCCTAATTGCCGGGCTACATGCACAGCCGTGGTTTGATGTTTCCGGATTGCTCAATAGCAGTGTTGTGGCAGGGTTCGTCGAGCAGGCGCTTGGGCTGGATCAGGCTGTCGACAGGGTTCCGAGTGTTCGATAGCATCATCGGCCACTCCGGCACCCTATCGCGGCTGCAGGCAGCGGTCCAGGCGAGAACTATCCCTCAAGCAGTGCTTTTCGAAGGACCATCTTCTTCAGGCAAACTATCTACTGCATTAGAATTGGGTCGAATACTGAACTGCCAATCGAACGCCGAAAACAATTGCCACTGCTGGTCTTGTGTAGGCCATCGAGATCTTTCTGATCCGCATGTTGTGATATTGGGCGGCAGAGATTTCGCTGGGGAACTCTCTGCCGCGGCGAGGACTCTCCAACGCTCTGATTCACCGGCTGCACAGGAGCTGTTCGTGCGTTCGGTGCGTAGCTTGACTCGACGTTTTGATGACATTCTATGGAGCGGATCCGAGCCTCGGTTGCGTCGCCTGCGGCCGCAGGTTGCAGCTTTGGAAGAAAAAATAGAGCTTATGCGAGCTGACGGCGCTGCCGCAATCGCTGCTGATTTGGCGTATTCAGCAAATTTGGAGTCCGTGTCAGTGAATGCTGTACGTGCGATCGAATCCTGGATGAGGGTAGCGACGCCAGGGGTTAAGATTGTCATTATCGAGGTAAGGCGCTGGTTACCAGAGCCTACTTCCAATGCGCTGCTACGCACGGTCGAGGATCCTCTAAGTCGAGCGCACGTAATTTTCACTGCGCCATCGTCTCGTGGACTGCTTCCCACTTTATTATCACGCCTATCTCGCTATCAATTTGGCGAGCGTAGCGCAACTGAGCATGCTCAGGTTCTTTCTCAGGTGTTTGGAGAGACGAAGGTCGCAGGCCGCTCGGTTGCTGATCATCTTCAAAGACAGGAAGATGAAGCCTCCTCATTAAATGATAAGAATAGCCTAAAGCACGTTGCGGCAGAGTTATGCGAAGCTGCGCTCACTGGTAACGAATGGGATGTAGAGAGTGTTCCAAATAACCGCGAGCGAGCCTTTTTACTTCTGCAGGCTTGCGCTGAATACCTGCGTGCCCAGCTTCGATTGCCAGACAGACGATTTCCGGTGAATGAGATAGAACGTTGTTACCGGTTTGTCGACGATGCCGCGTGGCGGGTAAGGGCTATGAACATGAGTCTGGAGGCTACGCTCGTTGACCTTGTAGGTAGTATGGGTGCTGGCAGCGAGCCGCCGGTGAGGCGAGCATGAGTAAGTTCCATCAACGAGCAATCGAAAGGATAGATCGTCTAGATCCGGTTCAAGCAGGAGCCTTGTTGAGGGACTTGTCAGCGGAAAATGACCTGTTCGCTATGGTGTTGGAGGCTATGACTGACGGTGTAATAGTACTCGACGAGGGGCATAAAATTCGCCTGATTAATAAGGCAGCTGAACGTCTCTTACCATTTAGTGCCGATGATATGGCCAGCAGCTCGATCTGGCAGGTGATTGGTGACCAGCAGGTGGCCGCGTTCCTGCGCGAAACGCTAATAGGGGCTGATCGGGTCCTGGATGGAGAGTTCACTCTGGAAGGTGTTCATGCCGCTACCTTGGAGATTACCGTTGTACCATTGGTGCGTGACCGCCATATCGAAGGAAGTTTAGTGCACATTGAAGATGTCACTGAGAGACGTTCCGAAGAGGCAAGACTGCGCCGCGCAGAAAACTTGGCCTCTTTGACAACTCTTGCTGCTGGCGTTGCTCACGAGATTCGAAATCCACTTACTTCAATGAGTATTCATTTACAGCTCATCCAACGTGCTTTAGCCACTATCGTAGCGGAAAAGACAGAAATCAAAGAGAGTCTGAACGCGATGTCGGAGGAGGTCCACCGACTCAACAAGATTGTTGTTGACTTTCTGTTTGCCGTGCGGCCGATGAACTCTGAATTGCGCGAAGGCAATATCAATGATGTTTTGGCTCAACTATTATCTTTTCTTACCCCTGAGTTGACCGAGAGCGGTATCAAGGTGAAGACGAAGCTGTCTGCTCGACTCCCGCCAGCGCAGATTGACGATCGTTTGCTACGTGAGGCACTGCAGAACATCGTCAGGAACGCCAAGGCGGCAATGCCAACTGGTGGCACGCTCGCTGTTGGAACAGGTGTTGAGGGAGAGCGAGTCTGTATTACTCTGCAGGACACTGGAACCGGCATACCAGATGAAATCCGTGACAAGATTTTTGAACCGTATTTCACAACGAGAGAGTTTGGATCAGGCTTGGGCTTGACGCTTACATATAAGATCATCAAGGAGCATGCCGGTGACATTGAGGTGACGTCAAAGTTAGGTTCGGGAACAATTTTTTCGGTTTATATCCCGGTTTCTCCTCGTGCGCGTCGTATGCTGGAATTTGAGGCCATGCCAGGATGAGATCTAGAATTTTAGTCGTTGACGACGAAAGGAATATCCGCGAGGGCTTGCGGAAGGCGTTAGAGCTGGAAGGCTATGTGGTAGCGACTGCAGCTGACGGCAAGGAAGCTCTCAGCATGCTCGCAGCTGATGAAATAGATTTGGTGATTGCTGATTTGCGTATGCCACGTATGTCAGGTGATCAACTGCTGAGGCAAGTGGCTGAGCGGCATGCTTCTGTACGCGTTATTATTCTCACCGGCCACGCTACGGTGGAGGTTGCAGTGCAGGCGATGCGCGACGGTGCCTACGACTTTCTAGAGAAGCCGGTAAACCTAGAGCGACTGGGCTTGCTGGTGAAACGTGCCCTAACCGAACGTAGCTTGGCGTTGTCAAACAGGGAACTTCGACGGGAGTTGGAGCGGCAGCAGACATCACGCGGCATTCTTGGAACGAGTGCTGCCATGCGAAGGGTCTTCGAGGTGGTCGAACAAGTCGCGCCGACTCGCGCTTCGGTGCTGATTACCGGGGAGAGTGGAGCAGGTAAGGAAGTTGTAGCAGAAGCAATTCATCGTCTTTCGCCTCGTGCGGAGCAGCCTCTGGTCAAGGTGCACTGCGCTGCGTTAGCGGAGACTTTACTGGAGAGTGAGCTGTTCGGGCATGAGAAGGGAGCCTTTACAGGCGCGGCAGGTCGCAAGCGTGGCCGGTTTGAATTGGCCCACTCAGGCACCATATTCCTCGATGAGATTGGTGAGGTCAGCCCTAGTGTTCAGATCAAGCTATTGCGCGTTCTGCAAGATCGAGCGTTTGAGCGAGTTGGAGGCGAGCAAACGATCGAGGTAGACGTCCGCATCATTGCTGCTACCAATCGTGATTTGCCTGCTGAGACGGCTGCTGGTCAGTTTCGCGACGATCTCTTCTATAGGTTGAATGTCGTCAATATCCGTGTGCCGCCATTACGCGAACGTCGTGAGGATGTTCCAATCCTTGCGGCGGCTGCACTCAAGAGGCTTTCAGCGGAAAATGGTAGGGAGATCGAAGGGTTTGATTCTGAGGCAAGTCAGAAGCTGTGGGACTACGAGTGGCCAGGAAACGTTCGTGAGCTGCAAAATGGTATTGAAAGTGCTGTGGTAATGTCACGTGGATCAGTCATTACTGCTGCTGACCTGCCGCCGCATATCCGCGAGGATTCAAGCGACTCGTACGTGCGGCTTACGGTGGGCAGCACCTTGAATGACGCTGAGAAAGAATTAATTCGGTACACGCTTATCGCGCACAAGGGTAACAAGACTCGAACAGCTCAGGTGCTTGGCATCGGCCGTAAAACCCTGCACCGCAAGCTTGCTGAGTACGGAATCGACATTACGGGGAATTCTCGCTAGCGGGGCAAGTGTTGGTTAAGTCCTGCCGGATGTGATCCGGATACGATTGAAGGAAGCGTTGAGTTTTACCGATATCTCGGTTGCTATTCGCTGACGTTCAGGATCGCCAGCATACCGGTCAGGATGATAGACCCGCATCAGTCGGCGGTATGCTTTTTTTACTGTTGCGAAGTCTGTACCCGGGGATAAGTCCAAGTTACGGTAATCCTGAGCCACGCTAGACGGGCGAGGACTATAACCGGGCGATCCCCGTTCGGCCGACTCGCGATTCGAAGAGTGTTGATCCGATGAACCTATCTTTGACTCTCCAGTGCGCAGATACTCTTCCAGTTCCTCCCACGCCTCAGAGTAGAGATCACTATTCTGCCGGAAGTCCACGTTCGGGTCGGAATGGAGCAAGCCCCTTATCACCTTTTCGAAGCGTGAAAAGAACGCGTCCACCGTTTGGAAGATCCTATCCGCACGCTGTCTTTACAGCAAAGGAAGGGATTAGGCGCAAAACAGCCCTCTACTCGAGCGCGGAGGGCTGTTTTTGCTTAGTAAGTGTTGTCTACGTGACAACCGCCAGTACGTCGGCAGCTTTGATGATGAGTTGCTCCTCGCCATCTACCTTGATACTGGTACCTGCATACTTGTCGTAGACGATCTTGTCTTTAGCTTTGACTTTGATCTCGTCGTCGTCGCCGACTGCTATTACGACCCCTTCCTGGGTCTTTTCCTGGGCGGTCTCTGGAATGTAGATACCGCCCGACGTCTGCGTCTCCGCGTCGACAGTCTTGACCAGAATTCTGTCACCGATGGGCTGAATCTTCATGAGCTCCTCGCTGTTGTATAATATGGTATAGCGCCGGCCAAAGCCATGTGGCGCTTTGTGATTATGATCGCAACGGAATATACGATCGGCCCAAGCGTCCGTCAAGACCGGACGCTATATAAAGAATTGATCTTGAAGATGGGCCGATCTGATACGAAACTGACTTGGTTTATGGGAAGGCGGGTCATTTTGACTCTATCGTATTAAGAGCTTGTCGATGCGTGTATATAAATATAATAATAGCTGTATTTTATATAAAAATGATAGAACTATTAAGTTGGCACGTATCTTGCTCCGATAATCGCGAGGAAAGAATTAGAGATGCCGAAACAAGCAGATAGTGACGATAGGGTCCTCTCAAGATATCTGGCCGAGATAAATCGTATTCCGCTGTTGACCAGAGAACAGGAGAAGGATCTAGCGCGCAAGGCGGCAGCTGGAGACACTCAAGCCATGGAAGCCCTAGCTCGCGCAAACTTGCGTTTTGTAGTCAACGTCGCCAAACGTTACCAGAATCAAGGGCTTCCGCTGCTCGACCTCATCAGCGAGGGTAACATTGGTTTACTACATGCTGTTGAAAGATTTGATGTTGATAAGGGCTATCATTTCATTTCATATGCTGTTTGGTGGATCAAGCAAGCAATCCTCAAGGCTGTCTGCGAGCAATCTCGTCTGATCCGTCTGCCATTGAATCGAGCTAACGAGCTGGTGCAAATTGAAAAGACTCGTAAGGAACTACAGGGCGAAATCGGTAGAGAGGGCACTGACGAACAGATTGCCGATCGCTTAAAGCTTAAGCCTGATCTGGTTGCGGAACTTTCCGCTATTTCTCGTGAGTTGGTATCGCTTGATACGCCAATGTATTCCGATTCCGAGTCGGCCAACCGTTCAGAGTTCATCGAGGATGCAAAGGGTGATGCTCCGGATGAGAGTGCACTTATGTGCTCACTCCGCGAGGATATCGGTACAGTGCTACGATCTCTCACTGACCGTGAAGCTGACATCATTATGCATAGATTTGGGTTGGAAGGGCGGAGACCTCTGTCTTTAAAGGAGATCGGGGTACGTTACAAATTGACTAAAGAACGTATACGTCAGATTGAGAAGAAGGCTCTGCGTCGGCTAAGGCATCCATCGAGGGCCCAGTACCTGGAGGCCTATGTAGCATAGTTTGAGGTGGTCTCGAGCACGGGAACATCTCAAACTCATTTTCTCCGATATAGGAGTATATGGGGGGGCTTTCGGTCTGCGAGCTGCTTGACAGCTCGCGTCTTGCCGATTCTCCTTCCGCAAACGAAAATTTATCTACGGGCAGGGGGAGTAGATGGCACAGCTCAAGCGCAAAAAAGTTTATTTCTTTGGGGATGGCTCTGCTGAGGGTCGAGCTGATATGAAGGAGTTGCTCGGCGGAAAGGGTGCGAATCTAGCCGAGATGACCAGTTTAGGCATACCGGTGCCGCCTGGATTCACAATTTCTACTGAAGTATGTGCGGCGTTCTATGAGAATCGACGTGCCTACCCAACGGGCCTTAAGGAAGAAGTTGCTAAAAACCTCATAAGACTGGAAACACTGATGGGACGGTCGTTGGGTGGAGCCCAAGACCCTCTACTGGTGAGAGTTCGGTCGGGTGCCGCCCAGTCCATGCCAGGGATGATGGATACGGTTCTCAATCTCGGTCTTAATGACAAGGCTGTTGAGGGTTTGGCTGCGCAGTCAAGGAATCCACGTTTCGCCAAGGATGCCTATCGGCGTTTTATCCAGATGTACGGCGATGTAGTGATGGAAATTCCTCATGGAGTCTTCGAGAATGCGCTGAAAAAAGAAAAACAGGGCAAGGGTATAAGCCAAGATACTGATCTTGATGCTTCCGATCTTGAACGGTTAATAGATATTTATAAGAGTATTTACAAAAATCATACTGGCAAGAATTTTCCTCAGAGGCCGCTCGACCAGCTCTGGGGTGCGATCGATGCCGTGTTCGGATCTTGGAATAACGATCGCGCTATTCGCTATCGCCAACTCAATGGCATTAAGGGTCTGATCGGTACCGCGGTCAACATTCAGTCAATGGTGTTCGGTAATTCTGGTGAAGACTCCGGTACGGGGGTGTGTTTTACCCGTGACCCTTCAACAGGAGCAAATATTTTCTATGGCGAATATCTGCAGAATGCGCAAGGAGAAGATGTTGTAGCTGGTATACGCACTCCCGAGCCACTGAAAGCTCTTCGTCAACATCATCCAGACGTCTACTCTCAGTTGGAGAAAGTACGCGGTGACTTGGAATATCACTACAAGGACATGCAGGACTTGGAGTTCACCGTGGAGCACGGCGTTCTCTATCTACTACAGGCTCGCTCTGGGAAGCGTACCGGCCAAGCTGCCGTCAAAATTGCTGTTGATATGGTGCGTGAGAGATTGATAACCAAGGAGGAGGCGATCGAGCGAGTAGAGCCCCAGCAAATCGATCAGCTTCTCCATCCGATGATTGATCCAAAACGGCGT
>CAZTZA010000044.1:8239-16525 GCA_964618015.1 uncultured Spirochaetaceae bacterium
ACGGCGTACTGAGCTCGGAGAATCGATTGCTGTTGGGCTTAACGCTTCTCCAGGAGCGGCGACTGGCCGTGCTGTGTTCACGGCTGATGATGCAGAAGAATGGGCTGCTCGGGGCGAGCGGACACTTTTGATGCGGCGTGAGACTTCGCCAGATGATATAGGCGGCATGGTTGCTGCGCAGGGTATTCTGACCTCAACCGGTGGAATGACCTCACACGCAGCGGTAGTCGCTCGTGGCATGGGAACACCCTGTGTAGCTGGCTGTAAGGAGCTGGCAATTAGTGGAAAGATTGCTAACGCAGGACCAGTTCGAATAGGCGAGGGGGACTGGGTGACGATCGACGGATCCACTGGAGAGGTTTTCTTGGGTGAAGCCCCTCTAACGGAGCCAGAGATTTCGGGACCGCTATCTCGGTTTCTTGGCTGGGCTGACGCAGTTCGTCGGAGGGTACAAAGACCCGGTCAACCACGAGGTTTTGTCATTCGAACCAACTCCGACTTACCGCGAGATACTCAAATTGCCCGCGAATTCGGGGCAGAAGGCATTGGCCTTTGCCGTACCGAACATATGTTCTTTGAAGAGAGTAAGTTATCGATATTCCAGGAAATGATCGTAGCAGAGGACTCCGTTGCCCGAGAGCAGGCGCTGAAAAGGTTATTACCGCTGCAGCGAAAGGACTTTCGTGGAATTTTCCGCGCCATGTCTGGCTTTCCTGTGACGGTACGTTTGCTCGATCCTCCTTTGCATGAGTTCATGCCGAAGACTCAGCAAGAAATGAAGCAGCTCTCCGAGAAGACGGGGGTGCCGATGCGTCAGCTTAAGTTACGTGTTGCCAGCCTTCACGAGCAAAATCCTATGCTCGGCCATCGTGGTTGCCGGCTTGGTATAACCTATCCAGAGATCTACGACATGCAGGTACGAGCAATAATGGAGGCAGCCTGTGCGGAAGCGATCAAAGGGATCAAGGTATTGCCCGAGATCATGATTCCTTTGGTCGGGACAGCGGAGGAGCTTCGTCGGCTTCGAGAGAACGCCGAGTCAGTAGCCCAAGAGGTCCTTAAGCGCCGCAAAAAGCGCGTCCGGTATCAGATAGGTACTATGATAGAGATTCCGCGCGCCTCACTTACAGCTGATCAGATCGCGCATCACGCAGATTTCTTTTCTTTTGGAACAAACGATCTAACACAGCTTACTTTTGGCTACAGTCGGGATGACGCTGGTGTATTTCTGCCGGAGTACGTCTCTGAAGGAGTTCTGGAGCAAGATCCTTTTCAAGTGATGGATATCGATGGTGTTGGATCACTAGTAAGGATCGGGGTAGAGCGTGGACGCAGTACCAAGCCGGATCTCAAAGTGGGAATTTGCGGAGAACATGGTGGTGATCCTGCCTCGATCGACTTCTGCCTCCGCAATGGCATGAACTATGTATCCTGCTCACCGTTTCGGGTGCCAATTGCTCGGCTTGCGGCAGCGCAATCTGCCTTGCGTGCTGGCGTGGTCGCTCCCGTATCAGGGTCAGTACAGAAGACCGTGAAGAAGAAACGATGAAACGCTAAGTCATAGCAATGGACATAGGTCAATTTTCCCATTCTTTTTGAGTGGCCGTGTTGTAGAGGAGAACTGGTGGGGCTATTGGCTAATCCTGAATGCGGGGCCGTCCCGTCTCTTCCGGGAGACAGAGACTGACCAGTCTTTGTGCAGTGATCGCGCTCAACTGGTTGTTGTTCCGATAACTGCTCGACTTCTGGTTTCAATTAGAGGGTTGAGATTCGGTTGCAGTTGATCATCCGGAGTATGTTATATCCTTACGCCTATCCGTTGATTTGAATGGTTTTGGACACTGGGAATTTCGAAACTCTGGTGTGATCTCAGGAGTGCTGTCTTGTCCTCAATTCATTCCGAGGCGTCGTAGGGGGCGCTGGTTCACTCCCGTCGATATCTCCTCATGAGTTGGCTGAAGATAGGCTTACGAGGATTGTTTACTTGAAAGTAGAGGATTTTAGCTCAATTTGGGTCTCATAGATCGAGCCGGCACGAATTGCCGGTGGCTGTGGAAGTCGCACTGGAGCAGTAGTCATGCGGATCTGGTTGGTCGCCTCGCCCCGAACGAAAGTTGAGCAATACTCTGTCCAATCCATTTGTCCGCCCACGTTCCATAGCGGATAAGCATCGCCAGCGCAATACATCAGGAGCAGCAATCGTCGGGACGCATCAGAGGTGTTTGGTTGTGAGCCGTGTAGAGTACGAACGTGGTGAATAGAAATGCCTCCGGCAGCAACCTCGATCGGTTCAGCCTCTGAAGCATAGAATGACTGCTCAGTTACAGCTCCTACGAATGCGTCGTCCTGGTTATGGTCAAATATTGGCCCTAGGTGGGAACCAGGTATTGCCAGTAGGCAGCCATTCTCCTGGTTCTTGTCGTCGATGGCAACACCTACAGCAAGGGCGTCGTCATTTGTGTGTGGATAGAAGGCCCAGTCCTGGTGCCAGTGCACCGGCCTGCCAACTTCGCTCGATTTCATGTTGAGTTTAGTGCCATGGGTGCGCACAGCGTAGGTCCCAAATAATTGGCTTGCCATGTCGATAATTTGGTCATTGCGCAGGACGCGGTCGTAAGCCTCATGTACTAGATGTGGTTCCTTGATGCGACGTAATTTCGGGATTTTCTGGTTGTGGTCGGGCTCGAGGTCAAAAACCTCGGTGTGTTCAGTGACGGTTCGTGAGCGCTCAACGAATTCATCGGTGATTGCTCTCAGTTCTTCAACCTGCTTGTTTGGTAAAACCCCATCGATGGCGATAAAACCACGTTCCTTATATTCGGCGATCTTTTCTTTACTCAGCATGACCAAATCCTCAATAGGCACTGATCGTAACTCAACACTATGAACTCGGCGAGTAGGAACATCTTAGAAACTCAACTAATTCTTGCTTAACGTTCTATGAGAAATTTAGTTTTGCATAATTGAAATAGGAGTAGGTCAGTCCTTTCGGAATGTATAAATTGTTTATATGGCCAGAGGAGCTACATTTCCGCCTTCAAAAGTTCCGCTGCAGAAACCATGTTACTGAGTTTCTGGTAGATCTCGTCGAGAGGTATGTCGTAATACGTACCGGGCGAAAATCCGCAGTCAGGGTGAAGTGCTGTACGCTCTGGTCCGATAATTTTGGCTACTTCTCGCGCTCGGCCAGCTATATCTTCGGGGGTGTCCACTTCGAACGTTTTAGATGCCACGCACCCACAACCGACGTCCATTCTCGATGGTAGACCGTGTAGAAGTTCACGGTCGTATTCATCAAACTCGAGCATCTCAAACATCGGCATGTTGATGTTTAGGCGCGCAAAGCCGGGTAGCATAGTGTCGTAACGGGGAGTCTGGTTAGGACCTATTCTTCGTTTGCCGCACAGGTGTAGCGAGGTGTAGATGTCATCGATACCGTCTACTACCTGATTAAGGGTGTCCACAGATTCGAAGAGAGCATCTCGGTAGGCATCGGATTCCGGCTGGTCTGCGTAATCACCGCCAATGGCAGTATCGTCAAACTGTACATAACGAATACCTGCATCGCGTAGGAGCATAACTTCGCGGCGGATAATTGGGACCATTGTTGCAATAAAGTCTTGCTTTTTGTAGTGCTCATGAGACTTAGTCGGATCCCATAGAAATTGGGCTGTGAGGTGTGGAGTCGGAAGCGCCACCCGCACGTCCTTACTGGTATGGGCGCGTAGTTTAATAGCCTCCTCCGCGAACAGCCCTTCGCGGGTGGGAACGACTGGGCCTACGACGGCGTAGCCCACACGGGCATCGTGGCGGAATGAGTCGAGAGGAATTTTGAATTGTTCAACGCCGGTGAGCATCTCTGCAATTACTCCAACGTATGATTTACGGCGCCACTCGCCGTCAGAAATGATGTCTATCCCTGCTGCTTCTTGCAGCGCGCTGACGTAGGGGATTGAACGATCCATCAGGTCGAGGAGAATTCCTTCATCGGTGCCCTGTGAAAGATGGAGGTCAACTCGCTCACGAAAAAATTTTGGCCTCGGCATGGAGCCAACCACAGTTGTAAGAAATGGTTTGTCAAGCATAGCTCATCGTACGTTGCTTATGTCGTGTAGTACATCAGTGCATTTAAAATACGGTCTTTGCGGATAATTAGTGTCTTAGGATCAGGGTTATATCACCCAATGTGGAGCCGCCAGTAAGGCGCCTTGTGGCCTGGTTCCCGTACCGCGTTATGTACGTCAGGTATAGGAGCAAGGGAACGAGTAAGGTCGATCATCCATGCTGCTTTACCGTTATAGCTGTCTTATTGAAGCCGAATTCTCTGACTACCTTGCGCGGGGATCTTAAATTTTTTGCAACGGATCCGACCGATACGGTGGTCAATCCAAGGTAGAAATACCCGGGTAATTAAATACTTGAGCTAAATTGGTAGAATGTCGGCGTTATGGCTGCTGATCTTCGTTTTCGTACCGCGTCACATCCATTCCCAGTTGGCACTGAGTACTATCGGGCTCCGATGCCGCCTCAGGAATTCTGGCAGGAAGATTTTGCGGCTATCCGAGAGTCTGGTCTGAAAATCATTCGTACTTTTTCCTATTGGAATTGGATAGAGCCGGCGTCTGGTAAGTTTGAGCTTGATGACTTCGATCGGTTTTTTGACCTGGCTGCTGAGAATGGTCTTTTAGTTTGGTTTGATCTTACACTCGCAACTCATGGATCTTGTCCTGAATGGTTACTGCGTGAACATCCGGATATTCACCAAGTGCGACCTGACGGTGTGCGGGTTTATCCTAGTTCCAGTAATGCGTCTCCTCAGGGCAGGCAGGTCCACTGCTACGATCATCCCAAGTGGCGAGAATTCGGCGAGCGCCTGCTGAGCACTGTAGTTGGTCGATATCGTGACCACGAGGCACTGCTTATTTGGGGTGTATGGGATGGGGCGAATTTCCCTAAAACTGACGGTAATGTGGCGCCATGCTACTGTGCAAATACCCTCTCCAAATACTCTGGATGGCTGCAGAAACGCTATACGCTTGAGACTTTGAATAAACGGCTGCACCGACGCTATCGCTGTTGGGAAGACGTAGTGCCAGCACGCAGCTCTCGTAATGTCCTTGAGATGTTGCTTTACCGACAATTTCATATAGAAAACTTGATTGAAACTCTGCGATGGCAGGTAGACATCATCCGCGGCATCGACGACAAGCATGAACTTCGGTCACACGGAGCACATTTTCCGCGTCCGTTCGATGAAGGCTGTGCTACGGAAGTTGATAGCTGGGGCATATCGATGCCTTCAAATGAGTTATTGACCGGGGACGATCCACATAAGATCGCCGAACGCTGCTTTAGCTTCGATTGGTCACGGAGTATTGGCCGAGGGAGCCGTTGGTGGAACGAAGAGATCTATGCGGGGATGAGCCCAGCTGGGGTAACATGGAAGACCCAGTCACATCCAGCCGAGGTGGCCATGTTACTCTGGATGAGCCTTGCTTATGGAGCTGCGGGAGCGATGTTCTGGCAATACACGCCGGAGTATCTAAGTTTCGAGGCACCTGGTTACAGCCTCACTACGCCAGATCGAGAACCAACGCCACGGCTACATGCAGTACGCGAGGCGATTGATTGTATCGACCGTGTCGCTGAACACTTGCCGCTTACCCTTCCTCGTTCTGAAGTGGCGATCGTCTACAGCGGTAACTCAAATGAGGTATTTCTCTTTGGTGACGAGCATCAGCGCTATATCGATGAAATATTAGGTGTCTATCGCACCTTTTGGTCGCACAGTATACCGGTAGACGTGGTTACGCCTGCCCAGGATTGGTCATCGTATCGTTTGATATGGCTGCCTAACACGGCCCTTCTAGAGGGGCCGACGGTGGATGCGATTATAAACGTTGTGGAACAACCCGATGGACCGTGCGTATTGGCAAGCGGCAATCTGGGCTCTTATGCGGAGAGCGGCCGCTATAGCTATAAACCGCCGGAGGGGCTGACACATGCGCTCGGTGTTCGCATTGCTGACTACGATCGTTTTTCTCCGGATCAGGGAGGTGGCTTGCTGTCAGGACGATTCGGCCATCAGGTAGTTTCAAATCGTGTTGATTATGCATCCCTTGAGCCGATGACAGGTAGCTGTGCACATGTCATGTTAGATGGCACTGTCGTGGGCGTGGAGAGGAAGGACCATCGCCTGTCCTGGATCAGCCTTTCTTTAGCTACGGCCTTCGGAGGAAACTTGCCAGCTTCACTTCTATCGCAGTTGCTTGCCTGCTACGAGATAGAATCCCCTTTTAGTATCGACCAGGATGGCATTATAGCACTCCGTCGGCTCTCGCCTTCCGGCCGTTGGATTCTCTTCCTGTTCAATATTTTTCTCCGGCCAGTGACGACGAGAATTCAGCCCAAGTGGCGGATAGCCCGTGCGGTTGACTTATTAGAAAATGCTGAGATTGAGACCAATGAGGGGAGCTTCGATATCAGTTTTGGCCCTGGATCGGTAAAAGTTGTCGCTGTCGACTGAACTATTGTTCTTTGTATTTCTATGATTTTTCTATCATATCGGCGCAGTAGTATATTTTCCCCATGGCAGCGGTAGGGCTCAAGGACGTACGCAAGGTATACCCACTTGGAAAGACTGAAGTGCACGCCGTCAAAGGTGTTAGCTTTCAGATTCAGGAAGGTGAATTTGTCTCTATAGCTGGCCCTTCAGGTTCCGGTAAAACTACGATTCTTAATCTTATCGGCTGCATTGATGTACCTACTTCAGGGACGGTTGCAGTGATGGAAACTGAGACTGCCGGGCTTAACGACAAGGAAGTGACTAATCTGCGCCACCAGGTACTTGGTTTCATCTTTCAGTCATTCAATCTTGTGCCGGTATTGAACGTGACTGAAAATGTCGAGTTCCCGCTTCTTATTGGTAATGCTCGTGTGCCGAAAGATGAGCGATCTGACTGGGTTGGATATCTAGTTGAATCGGTAGGACTTAAAGAACATCTTCATCATCGCCCAGCCGAACTTTCGGGCGGTCAGCGTCAACGGGTAGCAATTGCTCGCGCTTTGGCTAATAAGCCCCGCATTGTATTGGCTGACGAGCCAACCGCCAATCTGGATTCCGAGACAAGCCAACAAATTATTGGGCTAATGAAGTATATGAACGATAAGCTCGGGACGACTTTCGTGTTTTCTACCCATGACTCAGCGATCGTGGGAATAGCTGATCACGTCATCCGGCTTCATGACGGACTAGTAATTGAGGACAAAATGACTATTGCGGAGTCTGATGCGTGAGTGTTGTCTGGCGTATCGCGTTCCGTAATCTGCAAGAGCATCGAGTCAAGAGCCTAATCGTTGGCACGATTATCTTAAGTGGGACCTTCGTCCTAGTAGTCGGCAACTCTCTGATCGATTCAGCCGAAAATGGGATTAGACGTTCGTTTATCGAAAATTTCACTGGCCATCTAGTAATTGCGGGTGTGACAGACGCCCCAGTTAGTCTTTTTGGAGTGCGAACGGCTGATTTTCTGAACAGTAGTATTCCTCGACTGGACGGCTATTCACAGCTCGAGAAGGTAGTAGCCGACCATCCTGATATAGTGGCATGGAGTCCACAGGCTAGTGACAGTGCTATAGTTAACTTATCAGAAGAAGACGGGACTTCATTAGGAGAGGAATTTGTTACCCTCTGGGGTATTGAGCCGAACTACTACCTTGAGATGTTTCCAGAAGCTGTTGAGTTGGTCAGGGGTTCTTTTATAAGACCTGATCAACCCGGTTTGTTGTTATCTGAAGAAGCTGCTAGGGAACTTGCAGAATCAACTGGCCGGGAGGTCAATCCAGGAGATCGCGTTCTGTTAACGGCGACGACTCAAGCTGGCATTAAAGTTCGTGAGGTCCCGATCACTGGAATCTTCCAGTTTCGTAATAGTTTTGCTTGGCTCGATAGCGTGTCTTTCGTAGACATAATGACTTTACGAACATTAGTGGGTATGACCGTATCCGCACCAGCTGATCAAATTCTAACTGATGATCAGTTGGCACGTCTCGGATCAGTTGATGAGGACGACCTATTCAGCGGTGGAGGAGGTATAGTTCAGGAAATCGATGCGAGCCCAGTAGAGCCGATTCTGATTGATTTAGGTGGGCGCAAGGAAATCGAGGTTGACTCCGGCGCATGGCATTTTTTGCTGCTCAAGTTGCGCCGGCCGGGAGCTATTGCTCGCGTCACTTCTGATCTGGAGCAGATCATTGCTGATGAGGATCTGAATGCTCAAGTGCTGG
>CAZTZA010000045.1:0-16276 GCA_964618015.1 uncultured Spirochaetaceae bacterium
TTGCTCAGGTCTGTGGTGACAAGATTTTGACCGCAGTGGCACTTCGGGAGCATGACGTTCCCCAGCCTGAGGTCCGTATTGCCTTCACTGAAGATTCTGCGTTGAGAGCAATTGAAGAAATTGGCTACCCAGTGGTACTCAAGCCCGCCGTTGGATCTTGGGGTAGGCTCGTGTCTAAGGTGAATGATCGAGAATCAGCGGAGTCAATTTTAGAGCATAAGCGGATTTTGGGCTCATACCATCACTCGATCTTTTTTATTCAGAAATATATTGATAAACCCGGACGTGACATTCGCTGCTTCGTTGTAGGTGATCAATGTATAGCTGCAATTTATCGTAATTCAGATCACTGGAAGACCAATACGGCACTTGGTGCTACGGCTACCGGTGCGCCAATAACAGATAAGATGTCTGAGCTCGCAGTTCGTGCTGCTGAAGCTGTTGGTGGGGGTCTTGTCGGAGTAGACCTTCTGGAAAGTGATACCGGGCTTTTGGTGAATGAGGTCAACTACACCATGGAGTTCAGTAACTCAATCGACACCACTGGAGTTGATATTCCAGGACACATCGCTGATTACGCGATTAGCCAAGCGCAAGCATGATTAACGTCTCCATCGTTGGCGCGTCCGGTTACACTGGAGGCGAGCTGTTACGATTGTTGTTATTTCACCCTGAAGTGTCAGTGGCTCAGGTGACGTCAGAGCGAATGTCTGGTAGATACGTGCGCTCTGCCCACCCAAATTTGCGTTCTGAAACAGATTTAAAGTTCGTTTCATCCGGGGATCTTTCGCCATGTGATGCGTTATTTCTTTGTCTTCCTCATGGACAGGCAATGGATCGGATCGATGAATTTCGTTCGGTTGCGCCTCGGATCATCGACCTGAGTGCTGATTTTCGCTTACGTCAGCCAGACGCCTATATGCACTGGTATAATCGACGCCATCCTCGCCCAGAGCTGCTGTCAGAAGTAGTTTATGGCATGCCAGAGCTCCATCGAGATCGTCTCGCAGATGCTGATTTAGTTGCTGCGTGTGGCTGTAATGCTACCGCTACTATTCTAGCGTTGTGGCCATTAGTGAAAGCTGGAGTTGTCAAATCAACGGTTGTAGAAGTCAAAGCGGGATCGAGCGAGGGCGGTAATTCTCCCAATGAAGCGAGTCACCATCCGGAGCGGGCAGGGAGTGTGCGCTCTTACAAGCCAACCGGTCATCGTCACCAAGCAGAAATGTTACAGGAATTGGGAGACGGCTTCTCGCTGAGCTTCTCGGCCACTGCCGTTGAGATGGTTAGGGGGACATTGGTTACAGCCCACGTCTTTTTATCTGAAGATCTTGCTGAGAAATCTCTCTGGCGTCTCTACCGCAGTGCTTACGCGGATGAGCCGTTTATCCGGATCGTTAAAGACCGGCAGGGGATATACCGCTTTCCAGAGCCGAAAATACTCACGGGAAGCAACTATTGCGATATCGGTTTTGAAAAAGAGACCAGTACCCGGCGTGTGGTAGTGATAAGCGCTCTCGATAATTTGATGAAGGGCGCTGCTGGCCAGGCTGTTCAAGCTTTCAACGTTATGTACGACCTTGATGAGAAACTTGCGCTTAGTTTTCCCGGTTTACATCCTGTATAGAGCGAGATGACTTTGTGTGTCGCCTACTAGCGGTTTGCTCCCAGCAGCCATTCGATATACGCCGGTACATAGAGCCGTTTGCTGAGGTTGCCCGGACAAGCACTGAGTATCAGGGTCACGGTTGGGGCTGTGGCTGGATGACATCAGAGGGTTGGGAGCTTTATCACGACATTAATCCAGTGTGGGAAGATGCCTCAAAACCCAGTGCACGGACCCGGGTGTTAGTGGCGCATGCTCGTAGCGCATTTCGAGACGAAGGGATTGAGGTCGGCAATAACATGCCGTTCACCGATGGACGATCACTTTTCCTTTTTAATGGGGAGCTTCGCGGAGTAAGGATAAAGGAGGAGGGGCGTATAGGCGCAGAGAAGGTGTTCAATTTTATTAGGAGATTTGATAAAGGGGATATGAAGGAGGCGATGGAGAGGGGACTCCGGATTGTTGAGAGCCGCACTCGTTATACGCGTGCGATGAACATAATCATCGCTGATGCCGAAGCTATCCGTGTTACGAACCGGTTCAGTGACTCGCCCGACTATTTTCAGATGTATGTTTCTTTAAACTCCGAACAAAAGGTGATCTGTTCTGAACCAATTCCGCAGAATCTTCTTCAAATTTCTGATAATCTTAAATGGAAACCTGTCAAGGTCGATACTGTTCATACTTTTCTAACCTAATATTATGAATATCGTCAAAATCGGTGGTGGTAGCGCTATTAACCTTGAAGGTATCGCTCGTGATTTAGCTGATCTCGATGAGCCCACAGTTGTTGTGCATGGTGCTAATGCGTTGCGCGATGATTTAGCTGATCAGCTTGGATGCCCGAAGCGAGTGCTGACTTCGGTCTCTGGTTATACGAGTGTTTACTCCGATGACCGTGCAATGGATATGATTATGTTAGCCTACGCTGGACTGCGTAACGGTCAACTTGTTGAGTGTTGCCAGCGTGCTGGTGTGAATGCTGTCGGGCTTACTGGTTTAGATGGCCGCCTAATTCGAGGCCGACGGAATCGAGGTATCCGTGTACGTCACGGAGATAAGGTCGTAATTGAGCGCGACCGTTCTGGGAAACCGGTAGGCGTTAACGGCGAGCTGTTACGTATGCTGATAGATGCTGGTTACACCCCAGTTGTGAGTATTCCGATCGTAGACGAGGACGGGGTGGCAATAAATTCTGAAAACGATGACATTGTCGTAGCCTTGCACTCTGAGCTGCGGGTACGGCGAGTGGTGCAATTGATAGAAGCTCCAGGCTTCTTGGAGCGTTCGGACGATGACTCTTCGGTTTTGCGTGAGCTCCAGCTTGCTGATCTCAGCCGCTTTGAGTCGCAAGCTGAAGGCAGAATCAAGCGTAAACTTCTCGCTATTAAGAATCTCATTGAACTTGGTGGTGTCGAGGTCATACTGGCTGACGGTAGAACTGACCATCCAATACGTGACGGTCTTTCAGGAAAAGGTACCTTAATACGATGAACACACGGGATCTTGAACAACAGTATGGGTTCGAAGTGTATCCAAAACGGGATTTAACTCTCGTGAGAGGTGAAGGTGCTGCGGTCTTCGATGATAGCGGAAATAGCTATATCGATTGCACGTCCGGTACAGGAGTTGCTAGTCTTGGTCATGCTCATCCCGTAATCGTAGAAGCGCTCAAAACGCAGGCAGAAACGTTGATTACCTGTGGAGGCGTATTCTTTAATGATAAGCGAGCTGAGTTAATGGCCAAGCTTATTTCAGTGACTCCAGATTGTCTCACGCGTGCATTTCTTTGTAATTCTGGTTCTGAGGCAGTCGAGACTGCGTTTAAGTTTGCGCGTCTTGCTACGGGGCGAACGGATATTGTCTCAACAGTTCGTGCATTTCACGGCCGTACGATGGGGGCTTTGAGTGCTACCCATAAAAAGGAGTATCGAGAGCCCTTTTCTCCATTAGTGCCAGGAATAAAACATGTTCCCTATAACCAGTTAGAAAAGATGGCGGAGGTTATCTCTGATTGCACGGCAGCTGTCGTGCTGGAGCCGGTTCAGGGTGAAGGGGGTGTTCATCAGGCAAGCCCGGAATACCTGCGTGGTGTGCGCAAGCTATGCACTGACCGAGGTGCTTTGTTAATTATGGATGAGATTCAGACCGGCTTCTGTCGTACTGGTGCGATGTTCGCAATTGAACACAGTGGCGTGCAACCGGACGTGATGTGTGTCGCCAAGGGAATTGCTGGTGGATTTCCGATGGGAGCCACCCTCTTTTCCGACGCCGTCAAGCCTGCAATCGGAGTTCATGGATCAACTTTCGGTGGAAATCCTTTGGCATGTGCTGTCGCTTTTAGTGTAATTAACTATATGTTAGAAAAAAGCTTAGCTAGTCGTGTTGCTGCTGCAGGCTCTCACTTTTTAGATCTCTTTGAGCGTTCGCGACCGACTTGCGTGCGCCAGGTACGCCAATATGGCCTTATGATCGGAATCGAGTTAAAGGAACGGTCACAGCCTCACTTGCTTGCACTGATGGAGGAGGGAATTCTGGCGCTGCCTGCCGGCAAGACTGTCATCCGATTACTGCCTCCGTTGGTTATTGAGAACGACCAGATAGCAGCGGTTGTCTCCGCACTCCATAATGTGCTTAATCGTAGAGCATCTTAGTACTGGTTTTTTGCTATGTTCAGTTTTCTTTCTTGATTGATTAATTTGGAGTAACGCCAAATCCGCAAGTTAGGATTGGTTCTTAGTTTTTTATACGCGGGCATGTACGTGCTGCTTCTCATCGAAGATTATGCTTTGATAGCTGGATCGATTAGTCTTTTCGTCATTCTATCTGTAATCATGTACGCTACGCGGAAGGTTAATTGGTACTCTGGCACTGGGAAGGGGTCAGGGATGAAAGAGGAGGTGCTTAATGAACAGTGCACAATTTGAACGGAGTAAAGGACAAGGGCCAGCTATTTGGATAGCTGGTGATCCAGCGGATCTAGGTGTCTGGATTAATCGTGGAGCATACGGAATAGTCACTAATACGGTTGTCCAGAACCAACTAGTCCAGAAATATGGAACTCTCAAACAGGTAATTCAACGCTATCTGGATATAACAGAAAAACCGGTTGTCGTGGAAATTGACGGTCAGAGCACTGAAGAATTAGTTGATGTGGGCCATGCATTCACGAAGATGTCCGACCAGATCATAATCAAGATTCCCTGTAATGTAGCCGGCCTGGGAGCATTCCGTGCTTTTGCAGATGAGGGAGTTGAAACTTTCTGTACTACGGTCTTTTCGCTTCCGCAGGCGGCAGCTGTCGCACAGGCTGGTGCGACCCACGTGCTGCCGTTTTGCGAGCCGGTAAAGCAACTGCAAGATGATCCAGGGAGGCTTGTGCGTGAGTGTCGCGAAATGTTTGACGGTTGGGCTTGTCGACCTTTTGTGACCGCCGCCTTAGTGAGGTCAGTTGACGTAGCGTATGCGACGCTGCGAGCCGGAGCGGACGGCATAATTATTTTTTGGACGACCTTTGAAGAGATGATGGAACATCCACTAACGGATCAGTGGAATAGGACATTCCTAGATGAGTGGGAAACGATGCATACAGACGGAAAGCTCGAAGGAGTTCCAGTAGTCAGTTAAGGCATTCTCACAGGCTGTCATCTTCCTTGTGAAAAATGCCATAGGATCTCTATTTTTGGGTGGGGCGTTTTTCATGTATTTTTGGTGTTCGTTGCTTATGTCGTTAAAGCGAAAGTCAATCCGACTGTCGTCGGACTTATCGGGATAGCTAATGGATAGGCTGATTAATTGGCATAAGGAACCTTTGGCTCGTGTAACCGGGAGTCGAGGACTAGACGAATTTAAAGTTCAAGCTCCAGGGGTCGTAAAGCAATCCGGAGGTGGCTTTCGATTATTTTATACCGCAGTAGGTTCTGAGAAGCCATTCAATGACTGTCAGGGATATATCTTAAGTGCCATCTCTGATAACGGCATAGATTTTGAGCCAGATCCTGGTATTCGCGTTGCACCGGATCCTGAACGGCGGGAACTTTCATTGCGGGCCCTTGCTCCAAGCATTACGCCTATTGCAGGCGGCTGGCGTATGTACTACGAGGGTCGTGGTCCCGCTGACCAGCCAACCGTAATCGCGAGCGCCGTGTCTAAGGATCTTATTCATTGGGAAATTGAGACCGGAGTAAGGGTTGGTGGTCGAGTGGGCTTCGGTGCGCCGAGGTTTCTACAACTTTCGTATGATACAGGCAGGCTCTATCTTTTCCGCAGAAGTATGGGGCCATCTCATTCCAATGAGGTTATTTCAGCCCTAACTACTGATGGACTGTCTTTTGAGATAGAACCAGGCGTTCGTATGCCAAGCCATACAGGCTCAGTTGATTCAGCAGGTTTGACTGCGGGCGAAGTTGTTCCACCGGAGAATGCTGCTGATCCCTGGACCATGATTTACTCTGCATGGCAGGACGTCCCTCCTGGCATCGAGGCGCCTCTTCATCCTAGCCAGGACCTGGAAGCGATACATAGTGGCCGTAGTGCTGATTTTGCTGCTGCCTCTATTGCCGTGGACCTCTGTGGATACCGCTCACGTATTCTATCTGCAAGCTCCGATGATGGTCTTTTTTTTAAGAAAGGTAGGGTGGTGATAGAGGGAGGAGGTCATCAGAGCGAAGACATTGATGCTGTACATGCGGAGGATATGACGATTACACGACTGAACGATGGACGCTACCGAATGTATTACGCTGCTTGCAACGCATCGGGTCACTGGCAAATAGCCAGTGCGATCAGTGACTGAAAGTTGACTCTCCTACTAGCGTGGTAACGTTAATTATGGTTAGTGAGTAGCATGATTTAATTGAAATTTCCAAGACTAATTTACCAATTGGTAAAGGAACCGTCTGGCCGGTGAAGATGTTTAGGTTCCTGGAGTTGGATTTCCTTTCTTACTGTCGGCACGTTAGGATTGAATTCGACCCCCAGCCCTGGCTCATCTGGAACTAAATAGGTCACACCGTCCAATGTTGGTCTTTTTGGGAACATTTCGTGGTCAAGAAGAAATGTCTGATCCGGCGAGCGTTCCTCTAACCAGGCGTATTGAGCAGTCGCTGCTGCTAGGTGCAGGTTTGCAGCAGTGCTCACTGGCCCGAGCGGATTGTGCGGCATCAGGTCGATATAGTGAGCCTCGCACCACCCGACAACTTTCATTGCTTCGGTGAAACCTCCAACATTACAGATATCTATACGCGCAAACGCAGGAATACCGGCTTCTAAATATGGTAGAAACTGCCACTTGCTTGAGAATTCTTCGCCGATGGCCATAGGCACTTGTGTCATACGCTGTAGGGCTTGGTAAGCACCAGGTGTTTCATCGCGGATTGGTTCTTCGAGAAAGTCAATCGTACCACTTGGCAGAGCTTGGCAGAGGTTTGCTGTTTCGGCCACAGAAAGACGGTGATGATAATCAATGCCAAGAGCGGCACGTCTGCCGATTGCAGCACGTGCTGCAATGAGTGTTTCCACCGCATCAGAAATTGAACCTCGTGGGTCAAAAGTATTGTCGTTGGTATCATTTGCCGGCACATTCAGTCGTATACAGGGCCAGCCATCGTCCGCCAACTTTTCTACATCAGCCACTGCAGGTTCGCCAAATCCATGGCGGGTAGTAGCAAAACAGGGTACGCGATCGCGTTGTTTCCCGCCAAGAAGTTGATAAACCGGTACTCCTAATAGACGGGCGACCAGATCATGCAGAGCAATATCAATGGCTGATAGTGCAGCGGTAAGCACTCGACCGCCCTCGAAGTATTGGCTTCGATATATTTCCTGCCAGATAGCGCCAATTTTCCGTGGGTCGCGCCCCAGGAGAAACTCTCGAAAGTGTTTGATAGCACCTTGAACAGCTAATTCACGTCCCGTGAGTCCTGATTCACCCAATCCAACGGTTCCATTATCTGACTCTATCCTAACAATACAGAAATTACGTTGACCTGCGGAAACGATGTAGGTGTCAATTGACGATATGTTCATGTCGTCAATTGTCGCCCTGACTAACCAACCTATCAAGCGATTCATTTGTTTCTATCAAATGTGACTTGCAGGGATAGGGCGCTATAACGCACCTTGTGGTGAATACTGTGCCGTATCGTTTAGTCCGGTTTGCGCTCCGGCGTGAATATCAAGAGCCACGCATGTTTCGAGTGCCTACCCGTCTCAAGCGGAGGTATGACGCGGTAGTTATCGGTGGAGGGGGTCACGGGCTTGCGTGCGCTTATTACCTGGCACGGGATCATGGCTTAAAAGATGTCGCTGTTTTAGAGCAGGGTTACATAGGGTCAGGAGGGAAGGGCCGTAACACTGCCATCATTCGTTCAAATTATTTAACTCCAGAAGGGGTTGGCTTCTATGAGGAAAGCGTTAAACTGTTCCGTCAATTATCAACTGAACTGAACTTTAACTTGCTCTATAGTCAGCGAGGTCACTTCACCCTGGCTCACACAGACGCTTCGCTCCGTACAATGAGATGGAGGGCTGAAGTAAATAAACACTTGGGCGTTGACAGTGAATTGGTAGACCGGTCGTTCATCGCGAAAGCCTGTCCTCAAATGGATCTTGACTGCGGAAATGATATGCCAGTGATGGGCGCTTTGTGGCATCCGCCAGGAGCGATTGCCCGACATGATGCGGTTGCATGGGCATACGCTCGGGGAGCAGACCAGCTTGGGGTAGAAATTCACCAACACACACGTGTCACAGGTTTGCGGATAACGGCTGATAGGATCACCGGCGTAGAAACCGAGCATGGAATTGTCGAAACGGAACGGGTTGTTTCGGCGGTAGCGGGATACACTCCTACAATTACCGAGATGGCTGGGATTAAAACTCCTATAGTCGTCCATCCTCTGCAGGCTTGTGTAACGGAACCTCTGAAACCATGGCTTAACGTTATTGTGGTCTCAGGTTCTTTTCATATTTATGTAAGTCAATCCTCGCGAGGCGAAATGGTAATGGGGGCTTCGTTAGACCCGTACGAAGTTCACTCTACTAGGTCAACGCTTGAATTCGCTGAGGGCTTATCTGCTCATGTGTTATCAGTGTTTCCTCATTTAAGCGATGTCAAAGTACTTCGCCAATGGGGTGGCTTGGCAGATATGACACCAGACTTCTCCCCAATTATGGGCATCACTCCGGTTGAGGGTTTTTATATAGATGCTGGCTGGGGAACCTGGGGATTCAAGGCAACGCCGGCAAGCGGAAAAACTATGGCTTACACAGTTGCACAGGAACGCCCGCATCCGCTTATCGGTGCATTTAGACTTTCACGATTTGAGGAATACGAGCTAGTTGGAGAAAAGGGAGCGGCCTCAGTAGGGCACTAACATGAAACTCTTGCGTTGTCCGGTCAATGGTGAACGTCCATTACAAGAATTTGAATATGGAGGGGAATATAGGATGCAACCTGATCCGGATATTGTGTCGGACGCACAGTGGGCTTCGTATGTCTTCAACCGTGATGGTGCTCCGTCTGTGCGACGAGAGTGGTGGTACCACACGCCAAGTGGTGTCTGGTTTATTGCCGAACGAGATACGAGCAACGATCAGTTCATTCGCACATACCTTCCGAACAAGCTTCAATGAGCTCTCGATTGCCTCCCCAACCTGGGGAATGGATCGATCGTTCCCAAGCGCTTTCCTTTTTCTTTGAAGGACAGCGCTATCAAGGCTTTGTCGGAGATACCATCTCTTCGGCTCTGCTTGCTTCCGGTGTCCGGGTGCTTGGACGCAGCTTTAAGTATCACCGGCCAAGGGGTGTCTTTAGTCTTTCCGGTGCTGACGCTAACGTGATGATGGAAGATGCAAGTAGGACTAATTTTAGGGGCGATGACGAACCGTTACGCGAAGGTCTGGATTTATGGGGAGTCAATACACTCGGTGGAGTTAAACGTGATCTTTTGTCAGTACTTGGCTGGTTCTCAGCGTTTACGCCCGTTGGATTTGTTTACAAATCCATGCACACACCTCGGGCTTTATTTCCTTTTTACGAGAAGATGTTACGTCGACTTGCAGGTCTGGGGAGGGTTCGTGACGAATGGCGCCCTTCTATTTCACCGAAGGAATATGCCTTTTGTGATGTTCTGGTCGTGGGGGCTGGACCGGCTGGGGTTGCTGCAGCCAACGTGGCGTCCTCCTGCGGCGCCCGTGTAATCCTTGCCGAATCTAGTAAGCGATTAGCTGTGCATGTCAGAGAGCCGGTTCTGAATGATGTTTCATTACGGCTTCACACTACCTGTGTTGGGATTTACAACGATCGTTGGGTAGCGCTTAGTGACCAAAAACGTCTTACCAAAGTCCGAGCTCGTGCAGTGGTCGTTGCGACCGGTTGTCAGGAACAGCCCGCCGTGTTTGCCAACAACGATTTGCCGGGAATTATCCTTGGGGACGCAGCACGAAATCTGATCGAGCGTTACGCAGTTTGTCCTGCTGAAAAACCGGTGATTTTTACGGCAGGCACTGAAGGTTATCGGTTGGCGCATACTTTAGTAGGACTCGGTAAGAAGGTAGCTGCCTTAATTGATTTAAGGGACATCCGTCTTTCTGCAAGTACCTTAGAGGAACTTGCCAGTGCAGGTGTGCCGCATTATTCCGGGTATGCCATTGTTGAAGCCAAGCGTGATCATCGCAAAGCCTCGGTAGGTGCTGCCGTTGTCCGTCGACTTAACTCGGCTGGAGATCCTGTTGGAAACAGAAAAATTATTCCTTGTGGGGGAATAATTATTACCGTCAGCGTGGCACCCCGGGACGTTCTCCTTCGCCAGGCGGGATGCACAATGGCCTACAATGAAATTCTTCATCGCTACACTCCAGAGGTGTTATCTCCTGGGGTGTATACCGCTGGAAGTGTTATGGGTACTGACGGAGTCGAGGCTTCAGCAGACAACGGTAGGCATGCCGGCATCGCCGCGGCTTCCTATATCGGTTTAGAGTTTAGCGGCACTGAGTTACCAGTTGATGCTTGCCTGGCAGAGAGTAGCCATCCATATCCCATATTCCCGAGTGCAAAGGGAAAGGCGTTTATAGATTTAGACGAGGACGTTACCACTAAGGACATCAAGAATGCAGTTCAAGAAGGATATGATAGTTCTGAGCTGCTAAAGCGTTACGCGACTATTGGTATGGGACCGAGCCAAGGTAAGCACTCTAATCTTAATGCTTTGCGTTTCTTAGCTCGTCTGACAGGCCAATCAATGAACAGCTCTCGTCTTACTACGGCTCGCCCGTTTACGGATCCAGTTCCGATGGCGCATCTAGCTGGACGCAGTTTCACTCCGATCCAGCAGACTCCTATCCATGATCAGCACAAACGCCTAGAAGCTAAGTTTATGTATGCTGGTACTTGGCTTAGACCTGCCTACTACCGACGCCCTGGTATGAGGAACGGCGCCTGCATTGCAGAAGAAGTGAAATCTGTACACTCAAGGGTTGGGCTAATCGATGTAGGTACCTTAGGGAAACTAGAAATTTCGGGCAGAGATGCCATTCGTTTATTGGAGCGTGTTTACACTGGTCGGTTTGCCCGATTGTCGGTTGGTATGACCCGGTACGGTGTAATGTGCGACGAAACTGGCGTTATTATTGATGATGGAGTGATAGCCCGAATAGATCCCGAGCGGTTCTATGTTTCCACTACTTCATCTGGAGCTGATCAGGTCTATCGTGAGCTACAGCGATGGGCGGCTATTTGGAGCCTGGATGTAACACTGGTTAATGCTACTAGTACGTACGGGGCCATAAATATCGCTGGACCACTATCTCGGCAGGTTCTGTCTAGGTTAACTGAGATGGATCTTTCCCCTGCGTCATTCCCCTATTTGGGGATTCGGGAAGGCACGATAGCTGATGCTCCGGCACGCGTATCGCGGGTTGGTTTTGTGGGTGAATTGGGCTATGAAATACACGTTCCAGCAAGCCTTGCTGCTTGGGTGTGGGATAGCTTAATGGAGGCGGGAAAAATGGACGGAATCGTCCCGGTTGGCATTGAGGCTCAACGTATCCTCCGTCTTGTAAAAGGGCACTTAATTGTCAGTCAAGACACTGACGGGCTTACGGATCCGTTTGAGGCGGGATTAGGTTGGGCAGTAAAAATGGATAAGCCGTTTTTTGTTGGAAAACGTAGCTTAGAAATTTTAATTCGAAGAGGAATCCGACGGCAGCTTGTTGGATTTACTATTCCGTCGGATTTAGAGATACCCTTCGAAAATCATTTAATAGTAGATAAGGATCAAATAGTTGGTCGAGTGACTAGCGTAGCCAGCAGTCATGCAGTGGGCTGTTCCGTAGGGCTTGCCTTTGTGTCTTCAAAATTCGTCCAGCCACAGACTCGTCTGTATATAAAAACAGACAACGGGGAGATGTGTGAGGCTTCGGTTGCGCCTACTCCTTTCATTGATCCTGAAGGTTGTCGGCTACGGTCATGAGAAGGTTGTCGGCTATTCGTCGTAGCCCTGTTGAATCCTGTGTTGAGGATCTCAAGCCGGTCTGGGTAATGGAGGAGCTTAATAGAATACCTCTTAATTTTGGAGATTCAAAGGCAGAATTCACCATATCAAAGGTACTGGGGCTTGCCGATCGTAGCCTGCTATCTCGTATTGGGTTGAAAGGCTTGAATGCTGTTTCGTGGGCATGTGAACACGGAATCAATGTTCCTCAAGAAATTTTGGGATGGAATATGACGGTTGATGGGTCTCTGGTAATTCGACTTGGAATTAATGAATTATTTCTTGAGGGAAAACATGTTAAAGTAGTCGAAGAGGCGATTGCACATGGGATTTCTGATGTTGAGTGTTTTCTCGTAAGACGGGAAGACGCAGGGTTTTTGCTGACTGGATGCAAAGCCTTAGAAGTATTGGCGCAGACGTGCTCATACGACTTTCAAGTTGCCGATAACAATCTAATTATGACGCAGATGGCAGGCGTCTCCTGTTCGATCCTCGCTCGAGAAGTGAAAAACGTGGCAGATGTTGGTCAGGTTCCAATCTATCATATATGGACTTCCGCTAGTTATGGCTGTTTTATGTGGAAAGAATTGATAGCGATAGTGAAGGATTGTGGTGGGGGACCGGTTGGCGATCAGGCAATTGGTACTCTATTTTCCGGCCGGTAATCAAAAATTTATATATGTGAGGAAGAATATGACACGTGAGGACGCACAGCAATTTATTCGCAAACACCATGTGAAATTTATCTTAGCCCAATTTGTGGATCTGCACGGAGTTGCAAAAACCAAGGCAGTGCCGGCTGCACATTTCGAAGACGTGATTGACGAAGGGGCTGGGTTTGCTGGTTTTGCAGTGTGGGGGTTGGGCCAACAGCCTCACGATCCTGACTTCATGGCGGTTGGCGATATTACGACGGTGTCCTTAATGCCGTGGCAGCCAGGGTATGCTCGTATTGTCTGCGATGGCCGCGTTAACGGAGAGCCATGGCCCCTGGATACAAGGAATGTGCTTAAGGAGCAGGTTAATGCATTGAAGCAGCGTGGATGGACACTCAATACGGGGCTGGAGCCCGAGTTCATGCTGTTACATCGAACAGAAAACGGGACTGTCCAACCAGCTGACCAGTCTGATCTCTTGGATAAACCCTGCTACGACTACAAAGGATTGTCTCGGAGTCGTGTATTTATAGAGAACCTAGTGACATCGCTAATGGAAGTTGGTTTTGACGTTTATCAGGTTGACCATGAAGATGCTAATGGGCAATTTGAGGTCAACTTTACCTATAGCGATGCGCTAACCTCTGCGGATCGGTTTGTTTTCTTTCGAATGGCCGCAGGTGAGATTGCTCGAGACCTAGATATGATCTGTTCATTTATGCCCAAGCCGATGTCAAACCGTACTGGCAACGGAATGCATATGCATCTTTCGATGGATGACGCAGATGGGATGTCGCTATTCGATAGTGAGTCCGACGAGCGTGGCCTAGGGCTTTCTGAGTTGGCTTATCACTTCTTAGGAGGAATCCTGAGGCACGCTCCTGCCTTGGCAGCGCTTGTGGCACCCTCGGTCAATTCTTACAAACGACTAGTGATAGGTCATGCGTTGTCGGGATCTACCTGGGCGCCGGCCCATATTGCTTATGGAGACAACAATCGTACAGCTATGGTGAGGGTTCCACATGGGCATTTGGAACTTCGTTTAAGCGACTCTAGCTGTAATCCCTATTTATCGACTGCTGCTGTTCTCGCTGCAGGAATAGACGGAATAGATCGCAAGCTTGATCCAGGTGAACCTCACAACATAAATCTATATGACTACACTATTGATCAGTTGAGTGATATGAAGATTGGGACGCTACCTCAAACTTTGAGAGAGGCGTTGGATGCGCTTTCTGATGATTCTCTATTTAGAGAGGAATTGGGAGATAGTATTATTCGTGAGTTTATCTCTATTAAGGAGATGGAATGGGTTGAGTATCAGCGTCACGTCTCAGACTGGGAGATTAAACGCTACCTAGAATACTACTAGGGGAATCAGGTATACAGGATAAATGTGTGGTATTGTTGGCTTTGCTGCTAAAGGATCTGAGAATCGCCTAAGACTCGGGGAGTTTGTTACACCGATGCTGTCTTGCATGGGTGATCGAGGGCCTGACTCAGCTGGGATTGCGATTTTCTCGGATATACCGAATCGATCGCTGTATCAATACAGCCTATTCAGTGATGAGGAAGGAATCGAATGGGATGGTCTCTTTGATGTCTTTGATGATGCAAAAATAGAGAGTATCGGTCGCCATGCGACACTCTCTACTAGACATTCTCCGGACCATGTAAGGGAGGTTTTCTCAGGGATCCCGAGTCATATCAACACGTTTGGCTTTGGGCGCAGTATGCGAATTTTTAAGGATGCGGGACACCCGGATGAGTTAATCGCTACCTATCAAATTAACAAGCTGAAGGGGTCGCATTGTATTGGCCATACCCGCATGGCCACCGAGTCAGCAGTTACTCCGGCCCATTCTCACCCATTTGCCGCTGGACCTGATTTTTGTATAGTCCACAACGGTTCCATTTCGAATCCCTGGCAAATTCGACGCCGCTTAAGACATTTTGGTATTCAGTTTGATACAGACAATGATACTGAGGTCGCGGCTAGGTATTTGCAGTGGCGTATGAGTGAAGGAGATACTCTTGAGGTCGCAATCGCGGAAGCATTTCGTGAACTTGACGGTTTTTTTACACTACTAATTGGTACGATGAACAGGATGGTTTTAGTGCGAGATGCCTTTGCCTGTAAGCCGGCAGTGGCTGCAGAGACTGATGATTACATCGCTATTGGTTCAGAGTTCCGAACTCTAGCGCATCTTCCCGGCATCGAGCACGCAAATCTGTTCGAACCGAATCCAGAAGAAGTGTACTCATGGAGCATATAGTTATGCTTCCTGAAAATATCTTTGATCTCTCTGAGTGTTCTGTGACTGAGATCAATAGCCGCTTACATGGGCTCGAGAGTGCTCATTTGATTCAGATCATTAATCCGCTAGGACGCCACAATATTGCGTGCGGTATTAATGCTCCTCTCGACGTACATATTCAAGGACACGCGGGTTATTTTACGGCTGGCATGAATATGCATGCGTCAGTAACGGTGCATGGGAATGTGGGATGGAGCGTGGCCGAGAATATGATGTCCGGCGTGGTGCGCGTTGAAGGGTTTGCCTCTGAGTGTGCTGGTGCTTCTGCTCATGGTGGTTTGTTGGTGATTGACGGTGACACTTCGTCACGCTGTGGAATATCACTTAAGGGAGGTGACATTGTTGTTGGTGGTAGCGTTGGTCATATGAGTGCTTTCATGGCTCAAGCTGGACGAATTGTCGTCTGTGGTAATGCCGGAGAGGGGCTCGGTGACTCTCTTTATGAAGCTGTAGTTTATGTTCGAGGAAGCATTGCAGGACTTGGAGCGGATGCCCGTGAAGAGCCTATTACTGAAGATGATTTGAAAGTTATTGATAGTCTGTTAACAAGCGCTGGTAGAGACGAAGATCCCGAGAGTTTTGTTCGCATTGCTTCTGCTAAAGAGCTCTATCATTGGAGCCCGGATAGTGCTCGCTATGGCTAATTCGGAAGGTGCTCCTCAAAATTCTGGATGGCTCGGAGGGGTTAGTCATCACTACGATGCAGCTACGCTAGAATACATCCATCGGGCTGCAGAAAACGGTCTCTATGATATCCGAGGGTTGGGCGCAAAACGTCATATTCCAGGTTTTGATGATCTGACTTTTCTAACAGCATCGATGTCTAGGTATCCACTAGAGGGCTATCGGGAGCGCTGCTCGACGGAAACGGTTATTGGTTCACGACGTGCAAAAAATCCTCTTATTTTGAAAATTCCAATCACAATTGCTGGAATGAGTTTTGGTTCCCTATCGGCTAACGTAAAAGAAGCCCTTGGAAGAGCTGCTTCTTCTTTGGGGACTTCTACCACAACCGGAGATGGAGGCATGACAGAAGAGGAGCGTCGTGCCTCAAAGATTTTAGTATATCAATGCTTGCCTTCAAGGTATGGGTTCAATCCAGATGATCTTAGGCGTGCCGATGCTGTCGAAATTGTTATTGGGCAAGGTGCTAAGCCGTGAGGGGTCGGCATGTTGCGCGGCCTGAAAGTTTCTGATAGTGTG
>CAZTZA010000046.1:0-16266 GCA_964618015.1 uncultured Spirochaetaceae bacterium
ACGCGAATCGGTCGAGTAGAAGCCAGATCCCTTGAAGATAATCCCAGTCCCGCTTGATATCAGCCGCCTAACCTTGTTTCCGCAGGTCGGACACGTGGACAGGGGATCGTCAGTTATCCGTTGAAATTCCTCGAAGGTTCCACAAGTTCCGCATTCATACTCGTAAGTGGGCATAGTTACTGTTCAGAGGAAACTATAGTGCCGGGTGCCAGTTTTCGACAAGCCGCATAAGGCAACGGGTCAATCAGTGCGTACTGGTACTCCACGTTCGACCAGATGCTCCTTAATCTCCGGCACGGTACAAGTTCCATAATGGACAATAGAAGCTATCAGGGCTGCGTCAGCATGGCCGTCAGTAAGAACTTCAGCGACATGCTCGCCCCGACCAGCCCCGCCGGAAGCTACCACGGGGACCGGAAGCCGGTCTGCCAACAGCCGGGTCACGGTCAGCTCGTACCCACCGAGGGTGCCATCTGTGTCAATGGCGTTCAGAACTACCTCCCCGGCCCCAAGACCAACCGCTCGTTCCGCCCACTCAAGCGCGTCCAGATCAGTTGCAGTTCTAAGTCCGTCTATATAGACCCTATAGCCGCTGGGCATGACTGGATCGCGTTTGGCATCCATTCCCAGGACTATGCACTGCCGCCCAAAAGCAGCTGCCCCTTCGGCGAGAAGCTGCGGGTCACGCACTGCAGGAGAATTCAGACTCACCTTCTCAGCAACTGCCAGAAGCACTGACAGCATTTGCTGCAACGATCGGATACCTCCTCCAACAGCAAAGGGGATAAATACCTCTGCAGCCACTGACTTCACCACATCCAGCATGACCCCTCTTCCTTCAGCCGAGGCAGTTATGTCATAGAAAACTAGTTCGTCAGCTCCTTGCTCGTAATAAGCACGCGCCATCGTCACCGGATCGCCGACGTCCTCGTTATTCATGAATCGTACACCCTTCGTTGTGCGACCGTTGCGCACGTCTAGGCATACGATCACCCGGCGTTCAAGCACCGTCCCACTTCAGGAAGTTCTCTAAAAGTTTCAGCCCATGGCGACCAGACTTCTCCACGTGGAACTGGACTGCTGCCAGGTTACCGTAAGCATAAACTGATGCAAATTGTATTCCGTACTCAGTAGTGCCCATAACTACTTCCTCATCGGCTGGCTCAGGAAAAAAAGAGTGAACAAAGTAGAACGAACTCCTATCAGGTATACCATCAAATAGCGAATGATCCCGGATTTGTTTAACCTGATTCCATCCCATGTGAGGGACCTTTAATCGGTCTGCAGCATTCGGCTCAGGAAGTGGTATAACTCGCCCGGAGACCAACCCAAGACATGCCGTGTCTCGTTCAGCTGAATGCTGCAGCAATACTTGAGCACCAATACAGATTCCCAGTAACGGCATCCCTTTCTTGCTCACCAACCTGAGAGCTTCATCCATACCACGCCGTGACAAGTCATCCATAGCCGCCCGCGCCTCTCCTACCCCAGGGAAGATGACCCGGTCGGCAGCGATAAGCGCCTCCGGGTCAGACGCAACAGTGTAGTCGGCGCCAAGATAGTGCAACGCGTTCTGTACACTCCTACGATTACCCGCGGCATAATCGACTACTGCAACGCTCATGGCTGTGCCACCTCCTGGCTGACTCCACCCAACAAAGGACCCACCAACTCGACGATCTCCCTATACCCCATGACTCCCTGAAGCGTGACCGACGCTTCCTCGCTCTGCAACCGTATGCCGGCCAACTGCTGTCTCTGGCTAGCCAGCATTACTATCAATCGTGATAAACGCGCATCGGGGGTATCAAAAGCCCCCTCTATTTCAAGCCCGTCAGGCAAGGAGGTTCCTGCAATCCATAGATCCCTTACCCCAAACGTAGAAACCAAGGAATCTAATCCGGATTCCGGAGCATAGGTCGTCAGCATCGGAACGGGATCAGGGATTATCAAGAGTAGATCTGCACGATCTTCTACAGCTTCCACTCCAGGCGGCAACACAAATGCTCCCTCATTAACCGCATTAAGAGCGTAATCGAGAGGTAAATTCGTCAGAACTATCACATCTTCGCCTGGCAACAAAGCAGCTGCATGCACCGACCGGAAGTGCGGAAACGGCTTCATGACATAAAACCAATCAGGACTAATCAGCAACTGAGCACGTATACCATGATCTATGCCAGCTCCACTGATTGAGATCAGATACACTGGCTCTAATCCGTCAACGATGCCTACTCGCAACATGACAACACGCCCTATCAGCCAGTCTGGGATGGGTTGTGCCACCTCCTCTACCACGGCAGCGAACGACTCAGTTAGCAGCGGCCCACTAACCGCAATCAAAACTTCTGAATCAACTGGCATCGCCTCTAAACCGTCTCCAACAAA
Organism: uncultured Spirochaetaceae bacterium; assembly: GCA_964618015.1. Classification (GTDB taxonomy): domain Bacteria; phylum Spirochaetota; class Spirochaetia; order SZUA-6; family Bin103; genus CATQHW01. The sequence goes on from CAZTZA010000046.1 coordinate 2,389, forward strand.
CGAAGAGGGAGAAGTTGCGCATCCAGGTATTACCAAAGCTACGCTGATTGCTCCCGAAACAACTACTATACTTAACTTCGACCTCAACCAATTGGCCATGACCCGTTTGACTATCTGCTGGTACAATTTATCTTTCCTGTCACACTTACGGTAAACGGATCATGGCATGGCGAAAAGCACGATGAATCTTCCCGGAAAAAAGGATTGCTCCGTAGGGATAGTAACGCCTCATGATTTTACCTTTGCCCAATCCCCAAATGAGCTCTCACTTGACAGTGGCAAGACGATAAGTCCCGTCACAATCCGTTATGAGACTTACGGGACACTAAACTCTGATGCCTCTAACGCAATCCTAGTCTTCCACGCGTTGTCCGGTAGTCACCACGCCGCCGGCTACTACCTTACAGATGATCAACGCCCTGGCTGGTGGGACGACATGATCGGTCCCGGCAAGGGTTTTGACACCAACCGATTCTTTGTCATCTGCTCCAACTTCATAGGAGGCTGCAACGGCTCCACCGGCCCGTCATCGCTTCTGTCGGACAGTGACAAACGCTATGGCCTCGACTTTCCGCTAATCACCATTGGGGACATGGTTGAGGCACAACGACATCTGATCGACCATCTCGGCATCGACCAACTGTACTGCGTTGCCGGCGGTTCAATGGGTGGCATGCAAGCACTCGAATGGGCAATTCGATATCCAAATAGAGTTCGATCAGCGGTCGTGCTGGCCTCAACCGCTACAGTAACCGCACAGGGCATAGCCTTTCACGCCGTTGGTCGCAACGCCATAATGTCTGATCCACATTGGAACAATGGCGACTATTACACTGGTGAACGTCCGTCGAACGGCCTTGCAATCGCCCGAATGATTGGTCACATCACGTACCTCTCCGAAATATCTCTTGGACGGAAGTTCGGACGCACCCTGCAGGATCGAAGCGGATTTACTTATGAGATGTCAGGAGAATTTCAAGTTGAGTCCTACCTAGAGCACCTGGGCAATCGCTTCGTAGAGAACTTTGATGCCAACTCGTATCTCTACATCACTAAAGCGATGGACTACTATGATCTTTCTGAATCGTACGGCTCACTTACCGAAGCCCTTTCGCTCTCACGTGCAAAATACCTAATCGCTTCCTTTACTTCAGACTGGCTATATCCATCCAGCCAATCACGAGAAATCGTCAGTGCCCTCATGAAATTGGGACGAGAGGTTTCTTACGTAGAATTAGAGAGCGTTTATGGTCATGACGCATTTCTGTTAGAAAGTAAACGGCTTTGCCAGATAGTCGGCTCGTTCCTATCGAATATCGATTCGGACGGACGGTGATGATATAGATGAGTGAGCGCCAACAGCATCTAGACTACGATGTCATTGTCAGCCTGATTAAAGACGGAACAACAGTACTGGACCTCGGTTGCGGCGATGGCGAGTTGCTTCACCGACTAAGAAAGATTAAGGGAGTGCAGGGACGCGGGGTAGACATAGAGGAGAACATGATTGTCCGCTGTCTATCGCGGGGAATTACCGTTTTCCAAGGAAATCTAAACGAGGGACTCCGGGACCACTCCAGCGGTAGTTACGACTATGTGATTCTTAATCAGACACTGCAACAACTCCAACGACCGTTGGAGTTGTTGGCTGAAATGCTAAGAGTCGGAAAACAAGTCATCGTCTCTTTTCCTAACTTCGGTAATCTCAGGATCAGACTCTCGCTGTTGCTCCGCGGCAAGATGCCTGCGACTAAAGATCTTCCGTTCGAATGGCATGATACCCCCAACATACGCCTGTGCACACGCAGAGACTTTCAAGACTACTGCCGGTCCAACGGTGTGGAGGTCATCTCCATCATCGATATCAAGCATGGACGAAGAATCCGTAGTACAGCAGCTAATTTACGTTGCACCCAGGTCATCTTCGTTTTGCAGGGAGGCAGAATTCCCTCTGCTTCGCCATAATCAGGATTGCACAGCCTGATAGGCCTTTTGCGCTTTCTTTCATCCCTTTGCAAGGGAGCAACACAGCTTGATCGATAAGTTATTTTCGTGTGAGCACCTATTCTTTACCAGGCTCGACGGCCAGTAAATTCATCAGAGATGGAGCAGAGCCTTACCCTGGAATTTCTTTAAGATGTTGAGTGCAGGTGGTCACGGAATTGGAAACGCACCGATTTCATAGATAGCTACAATCTTTAGCGTTGACTGCAGCTACCGAAAATAGTATGTTCGGTAGCCGTGCGGGTTTACGAAGCAACTTTCATTTTCAAGCCGGAAGCAGATAGCGTTGATCGAGGCCAACAGCTGGTCAAAGAGATTTTCACAAAGTCAGGCGGGACTTTTCTAAACGAAGAAGATATCGGCGAACAAGCTTTGGCTTACGTCGTAAAAAAAACTGACCGTGGCCACTACTACCGATATGAGGTAGAGACGGAACCGACAGCAATTCGTGACGCGGAAAGGGCTCTACGGCTGGCACCTGAGATATTAAAGCACCTCATCGTTCGCAAGGATTCCTAAGTGGACATCAACCACGTGGTCCTAGTCGGTCGACTAACGAGGGACGCTGAGCTGCGCTATACCGGCGGCGGCACTGCGGTGGCAAATCTATCCCATGCAATTAACACACGACGTCGTAAGGACGATCAGTGGGTGGACGAAGCACACTTCTTTGATGCGGTCGTCTGGGGGAAGACTGCTGAATCGCTCTCACCTTATTTAACAAAAGGAAAGCAAATTGGTCTTGAGGGAGAACTACGGCAGAATCGCTGGGAACAAGAAGGTCAGCGCCGCAGTAAAGTAGAAATCTTCGCCCGCAACATTCAACTAATAGGGAACCGAGGCGGAGATTCCTCTACTACAGGACTATCGCCTTCGGAGACGTCGACTGAACAATCAGGGTCCCCACAAGGCCAGCCAAGTGACTTCGAGGACGACATCCCGTTCTAGGTGCCAGCAAAGGTCTCCTGCTTTCCCGGTGAACAACAATAGCAGCTGGTACAGCCATGGTTACTACCGACAAGCGATCAGAAAAAATTATGAGTGAGGTCGATAAGGAACGAGCTGCACGATCCTATTGGATCGAGGTTATTCTTCTGGCAGCGGCCGCAGCAGTGAGCTATCTAGTGATCCCACTGTTTGGTCAATTGTTGTTTTTAGTTCCTCTTCAGGCCCTACTCGTAAGACAAGGGATAAAGGCCTTCGGCTACGGTGCGGCACTGTTTGCTATCGCTGCCATCTCGTTCAGGCTAATAAACGGCTGGGCATTTGAGCTACCAGCCCAGTTTACAGGAAACCTACTGAGAGCAGAAATAGTTGAGCTAACTCTTTTTATAGGAGGATTGTACGTGATCGGCTCCGAACGGTTCAGGCAGTACCGTATACTCTACCGACTACTGGGTTGTACTGTTGCTGCAGGAATTGCCACAGCCCCCTTGATGGGCGCCTTTCTGGAAACATTTAACGAAATAATCAAGTGGTTTTTCACGAATATCAGCGAGAGTGCCACCGTCGCACTAGGGGATCAAGGAGCGCTTGACCTAGATGCCATATCATTAGTCAATCCTATAATCTTAAAGAGCTATCTATTTGCTTACTTCGTATTTCTCACTTCCCAGTGGTGGATCGGAACTAAGGCGGGTGCTCGAAGCATGAAAATGCGAGCACCAATAGGACTACTAACACGCTTTCATGCTCCGGACCAGCTCATCTGGGTCCTTGTGATCGGCCTTGCATTAATCTTGATCGACACAAGCAAACTTTTTGATGAGACCGGGCTCAACTTCTTGGCGGCAGCCGGCTGGAACGCGGTGCTGATAATAGCGTTCGTGTTTGGATTACAAGGCATCAGCATCATGCGAGTATTCGCTGCCAGAAGGGGTTTTTCCAGCGTTACTACTGGGCTTCTGATTGGCACTATGCTGTTCATCAGCTTCTTACAGATGCAGTGGCTTTTGCTTATGATCTCTGCGTTGGGAGTTTCAGAGATTTGGGTGCACTATCGCCAACGACTACTGACCAACAAGCCGGAAAACAGCGATAATGTCGAATAGCCGTGATCTTTGAGTGTGATCCTGTTCGAAATGAGAGGTGCTTATGAAAGTAATTCTGAATGATGACGTAATCGGCCTAGGCGAAGAAGGTGACGTGCGCGAGGTAAAATCTGGCTACGCTCGCAATTATTTGTTCCCTAAGCAGATCGCCCTTCCGCATACTGCGGAAAATGTCCGCTCTATCGAACGCCGAGCCGCTGATATCGAGCAGCGCAAATTACAGAAACGAGCTGAATCAACAAGCCTGAAGGAAAAGCTTGAGAATGAGCTACTTATCTTTAACGTGGCTGCCGGCGAAACTGGCAAACTATTTGGTTCTATATCTAGTGCTAACATAGCGACGGAACTAGACAACCGAGGCTTTAACATCGAGCGGCGCCGCATCGAGGTTCCCGGCCATACACTACGCACCACCGGAGAGCATAAGGCACAAGTAAAACTCTACGACCGCGAAGAGGCCTCGCTCTCCATCAGAATAGACGCATCTCAATCGTAGCAGCTACTCTTGATGGCTGACGGGGCTCTTCCTGACTCCGTTCCTCCCCAGAATATGGAAGCGGAGGTGGCTGCCTTGGGCGCCCTTTTGCTCAACGAGGAAGCTTTACCAGTAGTTATCCGCTACCTCCGTCCTGATGATTTCTACCGGTCTGCACATCGCCGAATTTTCGAGGCGATTATCGCACTATTCAACCGCAGCGATCCGGTTGATCTAATCACACTGACCGATGAGTTAGAACGCGCCGACACACTAGACGCATCCGGTGGCGCAACCTACATCTCCGGACTAACCACCGGCGTACCGACCAGCGCCAACGTCGAGTACTACGCGCGAATAGTTCAGGCATGCAGCTTGCGCCGGAGAATTCTCAGGCTTGCGGCCGAGCTCACCGCAGACGCACACGTGGCCGCCCGTGATGTTCGAGAAATGATCGATGATGCCGAACAACGTATCTTTGACCTATCTGATCAGCAGCTCGCAGGCTCGTACCAAAGTGCTCGTGAAATAGTGAATCAGACCGTCGCGAAGATCGAGTCCTTATACCAAAGCGGGTCAACGTACACTGGAGTGCCACGTGGCTATGCTGACCTAGCTCGCTGGCCTAGCGGATTTCAAGAATCGGAGTTCATCGTCATTGGTGCAAGACCGTCAGTTGGCAAGACTGCCCTCGCCCTATCAATGGCGACAAACATTGCAATCAAAGCAAAAAATCCGATAGGAGTCGGTCTCTTTACCTTAGAAATGTCAAACTTTTCGGTAATGCAGCGCATTTTAGCCAGCGAAGCTCGGATCGATTCAACTCGGATCCGTTCTGGCCTCCTGAAGCCGTCCGACTTCGACAAAATCACTGAGGCAGCTGGCCGTATTTACGATGCTCCACTCTATATTGACGATACGCCCGGTCTACGGTTACTAGACCTGCGTACCCAAGCACGGCGCATGAAAGCACGAAATAATGTCCGTATAATATTCATTGACTACCTAACTCTGGTAACTTCTGAGCATCTTGATCTACCTCGACACGAACAAATCGCCGAGATCTCCCGTTCCTTAAAGGCATTGGCCCGAGAGCTAAACATACCAGTAGTAGCACTCTCTCAGGTACGTCGCGAGACAGAAGGTCGACGACCAGTTCTTGCTGACCTTCGAGAGTCAGGTTCAATAGAACAAGACGCGGACGTGGTGATATTCTTGCACCGAGAGCGTGAGTCTGAGGGAGGTCGAATTGAGACAGACTTAATGGTAGCTAAACAAAGAAATGGACCTACTGACGACGTCAAAATAGCTTTTGTCCCTCAGTTTGTCCGGTTTGAGTCATTCCAACGCAACGATACGCCCGCCGACTGACTTGGAAGAATCGACAAGCGTTGTCAGTTGCGCAGGTATCGGGCGCCGTCTACAGAAGTCCAGAACTGATGAGGTTCAGTTAAAACCCATTCAAAATCATTCCAAACATGTAGTTCAAATTGCAATTCCAAAGTAAACGCTGACCAGATACTCATTGTTCCATTCAAATTGACGGCGTACACCCGTCCACCATGAACGGCAAGCTGGCGAGCCTCGTGTTCAGTTGGAGAAAACCTTCGTATACGCTGTCCATCCCAAACAAGAACTTGTCCGCCGAGTGAGAAAAAAACCTTTCACGAAACAGCATCAATTACAACATCTGCACCAAGCTCCTCCCCCGGAATCTCAAACAGAGTTCGCACCTGATCGAGGTCTGGTCCAGCATGCCGCTTCAGTGAGGTTATAGGCATTTCTCCAGACTGAATCCCAATTGAATAGAGCACATGTGACTTCGGATCGAAGGCTAAATCATAGACGAAACTGCGCACATCAAGCACAGGCACAGTCTCACCAGTTGAAGACATGATATTTATGATTGAGGAACCAAATGCACTGAAGCTACTCAGAGCTGCTATCACCGACTGTAACCCTCGACGCTCACTAGTCACAACATCAGATGTCCCCAAGATCTTCGTTGAAAATAGTTTTTCAAATACCGTGCTGGCTTGTTCGTCGGGAGTATCATCCGAGTCGTTCAAGAATTGATAGGGAGGGACGGTGAACACCCCCACCTGACCAGCCCGGTCAACTATAGTGATAATTCCTTCTGTAACATCTACATTCTTCAAAGGTGCATTAAGTAGTGTCTGCATCGGCTCAAGACGTGTTCTGTTCGTCTCCAGCACAGCTATCCCGCGCCCACCCGATGCTGACCACACCAATACCCGACTGGCGTCAAGCTTTGTTACGCGAGATGCACTACTCATTTCCACGCCAAACGGACTGTAAAACAATTTTGCTTTGAATCCTGCAGCCTCTCCGACAATGAGCCTAAAGGGATCGCTTGCAACAGAGTTAGAGCTAATCGTAATTGCCCCCAACTCTGTTCCTAGGGCAATTGTATCTCCGGTTACTGCTACATCGAGTAACTTCAGCCGATTGTCGCGGGAAAACACTGAAAATTCTAGCGCGGGTAATTGAAGATCAAGTAGAAGAATCGTACCATCCGACAAACCTAAAAAGACGCTTTCCTCGCCAAAACCTATTGCCGTAGGCGTACCAAGGATCCGTTGAGTGAGAACGACAGACAGAGATCTGTCCGCATCAATCGAAAACACCTGGAGCTCAGGACCATATTGACCATCAGCCACGATCAATATCCGGTTGGCTTCTGGCCAGGTCTTCATGATCTTCAAACCATTAACCCGCCGACGCTCTACTTCGACGCCAGTTACCGCATCAAGCAATACAATCGATTGCCCGACCCTTCCAATCAGATAGCGACGATTACTGCTCAGCGCAAGATCCTTTAGCTCTGATGGCAATCCCAAAACACTTTGCACCTCATCAGTGGCACGAGACCGATAAGTCAACACTCCCGACGGCTGATAGGTCAAAAGGTTTTGATCATCAGTGGATGTGGCTGCAAAAGTGACAATGCCACCCCTAGTCTCTGATTGCCAATTACCAGTAACAGCGTCTAGTATCCATAGACCATCATAAAATGGACGGCCAAGCAGCAATCTTTCCGCGGTCCGAGATATTCCTATGTACAGAGGTTGTTCAACTATATTGACGCTAAATAAGGTGATATCTCGGCGCCAATCCCAGCCAACCAAATTCACCTGAGAATCGTTTTTGACTACTACATAGGCTCTTGGCAGACTTGGATGCAGAACCAGACCTGCTGCATTACCATCATCCAGCGACTTGGCTGCTACCAGCTTCCGTTCGTTAGTATCCCAGACTCGAACTGTTCCATCGGCACCTGCAGAAACAAGAAACGCATCGGGAGACCAAGTCATCAGATGCGTCACCGAACCTTGGTGACCGGTATTAAACAGCAAGCCCGTATTCGGCACTTCTCCAGTGGTTCCTACTCTCTGAATCGACTCAGCACTGGCAACCATGGCATGGGACAACACCACTAACACCACTATCAACAAGAAATGACCGCGCGAGGGTACCAGCCTTACCGTCGAAACCGACCACCTTTGAAAAAACTTATGTAGCGATAGAATAGGAAGCACTATGTTAGCGACGTCCCGCGAGAAAAAGGATGTCACTGAGCGTAACCGAAATCGCAACAAAGATTAGGAACAATAACCCAGCGGTCTGAATCCTATAAATGATTGCCGGCTTGACGCGCCGGCCCATAGCTACTTCAACACCGTATAGTACGATATGGCCACCATCTAGTGCAGGGATCGGCAACAGATTCATCAAAAATAATACCACACTGATTAAGCTTAAAAAGCGAAAAAAGTCAGTAAGTCCAGCAGCGACGCCGATTCGCAGGCCACTCGTGGCCACTGCACCTACGTAGTAGGTCAATCTCAGCGGGCCCGCTACAGCGTCCTGCATGCTACTACCACGCAACAAACGGACCATCCCTTCTATCGTTACGCGTACCGTAATACCGACTTCGTTAAATGCCGACCTAAAAGCTTTGCCTGGCGATTCACTTCGGTAACCAATAAGAGGAATCTTGATCCGCACACCATTGAGCTCTATTCCTGCTGAATTAACTCCAAAATCATGAAGCACTTGGACCAGGTAACCGTTCCGTTCTACTGTCAGCTCTACAGGGCTACTATTTCGCTGCAACGCTTCATAAAGATCTATTGTGTTTGCCACTAAGTCACCATTGACGGCGACAATGAGGTCTCCGACTAAAAGATTTTGTAGAAGGCGTCCTGAGGCCTGGGCCAACCTTTCTCTCTCGTCTTCAACCCCTCCGCCTATCACCTCGCCGACGACTGGATCAATCCAGGCGTAGATACCGATCCGACCGGCCTGAGTTTTAGGATCAAGATCAGGCGTCACCTTAGTTGCCAGCGCACTACCGTCCCGATCCAATTCGATTCTCAGCTCCCGTCGTGCTGAGGAAGACACCTCGCGAATGATGTCCTGAAAGCTCTGCACGCGACGTCCTCCTACAGCAACAATACGGTCACCAGTCTCCAGCCCTGCGTTCACTGCCGGCGATTCCGCAACCTCTGGGACAACGATCCTAGTACCAGGTGACATGACCGTGAAACCTGCCCAGGCGATAACGGTTAGTATAAGGATGGCAAAGGCCATATTAGCGACCGGTCCAGCCGCGATAATTATAATTCGTTGCCATGGGCCTACCGAAAAGAAAGCACCTCGCTCTTCCTTAGATTCAGCGGGCCATTCTTCACGACCAGATCCACGCAGGATTTCATCTCCCCGCATTTTGCAGTAGCCACCAAACGGAAACCACGAAACCTGATACCACGTGCCTCCACGCCGCAGGCCAAACAAACGCCTGCCCCACCCAATGGAAAAAACCTCTACATGAACGCCAACCGCTCGAGCTGCTATATAGTGACCAAGCTCATGTACCAGGATCATTAGCCCAATCCCGAGCACGCCGAACATAATCGTGAGTACAGTGTCCATTACTACACGATCGCGGCGTAGAATACTGGCGCCGCAAACTGGATTGAATCGATAGAGTCCATTAGACCTCCGCGGCCCGGAATGTGCCGACCGGAATGTTTTACTGCAGCAGCGCGCTTTAGTGCCGACTCAACAAGATCTCCCGTCATGGTAGCGATACTCATAGCAGCTCCTATGCCAATTGCTGCTACTGGGCTCAAGGACAGTGCATTTGGAAACAGTAGCGTCGAAACAAATCCCAGGATTACCCCCATGAGAAAGGACCCTATGAATCCAGTTGCAGTCTTGTTGGGACTCACGGCTAGTCCAAGTGGCCTTGATCGGGTAAGCCGTCCCGATAAATAGCCCGCAATGTCAATCCCAAAGACAATAATAAAGAACGCGAGGAGAACTTTCCCTGCATGATCGAGTGAGCCCATTCGTACGACATAACTGATCAGAAGTCCGGGATAAATCAAAACTAGAACCGACGAGGAGACGCGTTTTCGAATAGGCTCATCATTTTGTGCGGAACTTCCGACAGTGCAAATAACAAGAAAACCACAAGTAGTGCCGGCCAGGAAGCCAAGCAACGCATGCGGGCCGACCACACCGATTATTTCTAGGTAAGTCAGAACTGGCATCAAGGCACTTAAAATTACCGCCGAAGACCACACAAATGATTTCTGATCACGGCCAAGGAGAAGTCGTAATACTTCATTCGACGCGAACGGCGTCGCGACCGTGGTGGCAATAGCCAGAGCAAGATGATTTCTCCCTGGCAGGATCAGCGTTACAAGCCCGAAGAACGGTATCGCAACGACAAATAGAACCAGGCGCCCCCATATCTCACGCCGCCTCTCGTAGTCTGACAACGCTCAGATAGACAGGATCTCCTGCTCCTTCTGCTCCAAAAGCTCGCCGACCTTTGCAATCTGATCATCTGTCAGCTTCTGAATCTCCGTAGTCATACGTCGAGCTTGATCTTCGCTGGTATCGCCAGCCTTCTGATCCTTCTTGATCATCTCATTACTATCGCGCCGTATATTTCGGATCGAAACCCTGGCCCGTTCACCCGCTGCCTTTGCCAGCTTGGCTATTTCCTGACGACGTTCAGCGGTGAGTTGTGGCACCGCAATCCGAATCACCTTTCCATCGTTACTCGGGTTAAAGGAAAGATCCGATTTCTGAATAGCTCTCTCTATGTCGCCAAGGAGGCTCAAATCCCACGGCTGTATCACAACCAGGCGTGCCTCAGGCACCGTAATAGTAGCAACCTGGTTAAGAGGCATATCCTGGTCGTAGTAACGTACCATAATGCGATCGAATAGTGACGCTGATGCCCGTCCAGTACGAATAGTCCGAAATTCCGACTCTAGCGCTTGAATAGCCTTCGCCATCCGTAATTTCGTATCAGCAATCGTATCCGCCATATCTAATAGCCCCTCAGAACTACTCGCCGATCTTAAAGTAGCTAAAGTCAGTAATGGTTACTGACTGCCCGAGATCTTTACCTATATCAGAAACCACCTGCTTCACCTTCTGTTTTTCATCCCGCACAAATCCCTGCTCCAGTAAGCAAATCTCCGCCAAATGCTTACCCAATTTACCAAGAATGATGCCTTCAGTGACCTTTTCCGGCTTACCGAGCGCTTCAGCCTGAGCCCTAAAGATAGCCTCTTGTTCGTCACGATAGGCAGTATCAACGTCCTCTTTCCTGAGAAAACGAGGCGCAAAAGCAGCTACATGTAGCGCCAGATCATGGGCCATCGCGCGGACCTGATCATCAACCTCGCCACCCTCAACCAGCAGTTTGACCATTACACCAATCGTCCCTTCGCCATGCAGATATGCAGCAACATGTTCGCCTTTGGCTGCATCAATGGGAAAGACAATACAGCGTTTAAATCCGATGTTTTCTCGAATACGGGCAGCTACATCGCCGATCTCTTGCTCCATATGTTCGTCTGGCTGTAGTAGATCGTGTTTTAGAAGATAGTTAATTAATGAGTTGCCCAGCTCAACAAACTGCTCATTGCGGGCAACAAAGTCAGTCTCACTTGTGAGCTCAATCATAGCGGCGCTGTCCGCAGTCACCTCCGCAAAAACACGCCCCTGATCGGCCGCACGACCAACTCGTTTAGCTGCAGCTGCAAGCCCCTGCTCCTTCAGCTTGCGCTCGGCAATTACCAAATCCCCCTGTGCCTCTACCAACGCGGTCTTGCAATCCATCATACCAGCACCAGTAATCTCTCGAAGTTCTTTTACTGATGACGCCGTGACGATCATATATCTTCGTACAAGCGGTCTTCGTCGATGCCAGCAGCTTCCTCTGGGGTTGGCTCCTGCTCCACTGTAGATTCTTCTTTTTCGTGTGCAGAAGGGTCATAATCCGAATAGTCCTGTTCAGTAAACCGATCGCTAGAATCATCATCTTCAGCCTGCAGGGCGTCACCTAGTGCGACTGTTTCGATATTATCCCCCTCCACCTGCGCGCTCTCTCCACGACTAGATTCACTCAGTTCCGGATAACTTGCGTATTCCTCTGCCATCTCATCATCATGCAGGTTCTCGATCACCTCCAATCCAACCTCGTTCTCCGCCTCGACCACTGCGTTAGCAATAATCTGGGTGAACAAGTTAATCGCGCGAATAGCATCGTCATTACCAGGTATTGGGTAATCAATCCCCTCCGGATTACAGTTGGTATCCACTACTGCCACGATAGGCACGCCGACCGCACGCGCCTCCTCTACGGCAATTGATTCATTACGCGTATCGATAATGAATACAACACCAGGGACCTCTTTCATCTCCTTAATACCACCTAGATTACGCTCTAGACGAGCACGCTCTTTAAGCATCAACGAGATTTCTTTCTTGGTAAGATTGTTAAAAGTACCATCTACCTCCATCTTCTCAATCTTCTTGAGCTTCAGGAGAGACCTTTTGATTGTCGAGAAATTAGTCAGCATACCGCCTAGCCATCGGTTGTTGACATAAAACATCTGGCACCGCTTAGCTTCTCGCTCAATCGACTGCTGTGCCTGTTTTTTGGTACCAACAAATAGCACCGATTTCCCTTCAAGAACTACCCCGCGCACAAGGTCATATGCGGTCTTGATCGCCCCAATCGTTTTCTGCAGATCAATGATGTGAATGCCGTTGCGCTCAGCAAATATGTATTTGTCCATCCTAGGGTCCCAACGTTTGGTCTGATGACCGAAATGCACACCGGACTCTAGGAGGTTCTTCATCGTGACTACCGCCACGCTATCCCCCTTAGGTTATTAGCCTACTCCGAAATAATCGGCTTCCTTCAAGATGCCATACAGCACCTCCAGTGGCAAGCCGACTACGTTGCTATAAGATCCTTCTATCCTCTCCACTATGAAAGCTCCCCGTCCCTGAACTCGATAACCACCCGCAGCCCCGCACCACTCCCCAGTCTTCACATACCAATCTCGCTCTTCCGGATATAAGGCACGCATCCACACTGTGCTCTCCGTAGTGACCTCGTGGACCGATTCGTCAGCCAGGTCAAGCAAGCACATGCCCGTAATTACTTGGTGTTGACGACCAGACAACCGGCACAGAAACTCGTCTGCCTGTCGGGCATTGATTGGCTTCCCAAAGATGCTTCCTCCCACACTGACGACTGTGTCACAGCCCAACACGAGTCGCCGATCCATCCGACTTTCCTGCTCATTCTTAGATAATGTATAATTCTTGACCCGATCAGCCTTACGCCGCGCCAGGCAACGCACGAATGAATGCGGGTCCTTAGCGTCTGCTGATGACGCGGTATTTTCTTGTATCCCACTCGGCTTGACAACATGAGGAATACACACGGACTGCATTAAGTCGCGGCGTGCCTCTGAACCTGAGGCTAGTATGATCATTCGCGATTCCATGGATCACGTGCGATACTAGCGATAACTGATTGCCGTGTCTTCTACCTTGTCCCGTATTCAACGTCGTAAACGGAGCCACCTAGAAGTGTGCGTAGATGGCCCCGAAAAAAATATTTCAGGAACCATATCCTCTGGTTTCGAACTTGTAAGTCTTCAACACGAAGCACTGCCAGAGCTTGATATAGATGAAATTGACACCCATATCTCATTCCTAGGAAAACGGTTGAACTTGCCATTAATGATCTCTTGCATGACCGGTGGGACACGTGATGGACGTGATGCGAACCGTGATTTAGCAATTGCTGCGCAAGAATGCGGAGTGGCGGTTGGACTTGGCTCGATGCGTGTGGCGTTGGAACATCCCGAGGTATTGGAGCACTTTGCCGTCAAGGAAGTAGCTCCGGATGTACCAGTAATTGCAAATATAGCAGCCACTCAGTTACGCGAGATTGAGCACCAACGGATAGTATCCGTGCTCCAGCACCTCCAGGTGGCCGCC
>CAZTZA010000047.1:0-5337 GCA_964618015.1 uncultured Spirochaetaceae bacterium
AGCGCCGATGGTACTGCCACATTTACGGGCGGGAGAGTAGGTCGTCGCCAGGCTTTTTTTTTCTCTTGTTGCTGTCTTCTTTTCCCTTGTTATACAGATCCATTGCGCTTGGGCTATTTGCGCAACCGAAGAGAATTGGTACTCCTATGTATCCTAGTGGTCTCGGTTGAGTGAGTTGCCTGCTGATATTTGATGGTTTCGAAAACCTTAAGTCTCCCACGAATTCCGCAGGTCGATAATGCGACAGATTGAAAAGCTTGTGTCGCCTTACTATTCTGATTGGTGAGCTGGACCAGATTAATTTATTTTTTCGAGTGCCTGATCGTTGTTGGTGGGCTATAAGTGAAGCCTACGACATAGCGTGGGCTGCTGGAATCCAAGTCTCACCGAGGATACAGTGTGGGCGGATCGACCATGAGGTTGTATCTTCACTGAATAAGGTGTTCAAGTCAGATTGGAGGGAGTCTTCAGGCGGATGATGCTTTTTAGGCCTGTTCCCGCAATTCTAAACTTGAAAATTAAGCCCGTGATTTGCCTGTGTGATTGCTATCTTTCGCGTTATCGTCAGCGACTCTATATTGCTCTATCTGAATTAGCATGACTGTCCTAATAATGCTTGTCGCGGGTACTTTGGTGTTTTCACATCTGTGCTCAGTCCTTGAGGCTGTAATTTTGAGCATAACTCCAGGCTACGTGGAGGCACGGAGACGGGTCGGTGGAAGAACTGGGTTGCTTTTGCATAGCTTGAAGAAAGATATCGATCGACCGTTATCAGCTATCCTGACGTTAAATACGATTGCCAATACAGCTGGGTCTTCGGCGGTAGGGTGGCAAGCGGGGATAGTCTTCGAAAACTTGTCAGCTGGCGTGACTTCTGGTGTTCTGACTTTCCTCGTTTTGATTTTTTCTGAGATAATTCCAAAGACTCTAGGAGCAACTAATTGGAGGAGATTTGCTACGCCTACGGTCTGGGTAACCCAAGCCTTAATCGTCTCTTTATACCCTATGGTGATGTTTGCTAACCGGATTGCTATGTTAGTGGCTCGGGGACGGCCAGTGGTTCGGGTCAGCCGCGGAGAGATTCGAGCAATCGCTGGATTGGGTCACAGCCAGGGAGTAATAGCGGAAGATGAATCTCGCATGATTGAAAGTGTGATCACTTTCGGTTCTTTGGCAGTGCGAGACGTGATGACACCAAGACCCGTTGTGGTCGCGCTCGATGAGTCATTGGATATGTCTGACGCAGCCGACGCAGATCTTAGGCCTTCGCGCATTCCAATTTATCGCGACACCATCGATTCAGTGACTGGTTATGTCCTTCGGTATGATCTCCTATTGGCTGTCGCGCGTGGAGATGGGAACCTGAAAGTGGGGTCTCTTCGTCGCGACATCCAGCCTTTGCCAGACGCTTTGTCTTTGCGGGATGCATTCTCCAAATTGCTGAGCGGTCGAGAGCATATTGCTCTTATTGTTGACCAATATGGTGGAACCGCGGGAATCGTAACGCTAGAGGACATCGTCGAGACGCTATTGGGACTGGAGATCGTAGATGAAACCGATCGTGCGACTGATATGCAGGAGTTAGCGCGACGTTTATGGGCAGCACGGGTGCGTAGAAGTGGACTTTCCGTCTCTGATGAAAGCATTACGGAAACCTCCTCATCGGAAAGTGACCCTATCGATCGCCATGACGAAGACGATAGCGGGCGCGTATAAATTTACTTTATTTAACAAAGAACTTGAACTTGTGATAGTTGCGCGTTAACATACTTGGGATGGCAATACCGATCGCGATTGATCGGCGCGCAGTGGATGAGCTGCGGTTTATCCGAGCAACGATGGAGAGAGCTGTTCAATTTACGGCTGTCCCAGGTGTCGGAATGGCTTTGATGGGGATGATCGCTGGCGCTGCGTATATTACTTCTTTGTTGTCTCCTATCCATTGGCTGAATATTTGGTTAATCGCAGCAGTAGTGGCATTTACTACAGGAATATCGGCCATGGCACGCAAAGCGAGACGCGGGGGGCTATCGCTATGGTCTCGACCAGCGCAGTCATTCGCGCGGACTTTTATTCCTCCGATAGTACTCGGAGCTTTTCTTACTGGAGCACTTGTGAAAACTGGCACTGTCCAGTTGCTACCAGGGGTTTGGCTTAGTTTATACGGCCTTGCTGCGCTGGCCGGTGGTACTTTTTCAGTTCGTAGTGTCGCAGTCATGGGTATTCTTTTCTTGCTGTTTGGAGCGGCGGCGTTGTTGTATACCTCGACTGGATCTATCTTGATGTTGTGTGGGTTCGGTATTTTGCATATAGCTTTCGGCATATATATATCCTTACGTCATGGCGGTTGATCGTGTCGGTTCGGAACAGCTGAATTTGAGGGGTGCGACTATTATGTCATCTGTTATAGGAAATGATGGGCACGCGTGATCGTGCGGTCGAAGCGCTCGCCGGACCGACGATGGAAATAGCACAGGGGGTTGCCGCCAGTGCACGTGCATTTGATGCTGTAGTACATGAACGTACCCGGTTGGCAATCCTTAGTTCCTTGTCAGCTGCGCAAGACATGAGCTTTCAGGAACTAAAGGCACTGCTCGGAGTCACTGATGGCAATCTCAGTGTGCACGCGCGTAAGTTAGAAGATGCGGGCTATGTCAAAATGCGAAAGGCATTTCGCGGTCGCCAGCCACGGACAACTTTCAAACTGACTGCTGTAGGCCGCGAGGCGCTAGAGGCATATCTGCGACATATGGAGGCGTTGATCACGGCAATTGGTCGTCTTGATAATTTGCGTTCGGGTTCGGAGTACGGTCAAACGGAGTTACCGCTCCCTACAAAAGCAGCGAGTAGTTCGTGATGACGGTTCGCCAAAGAGGGCATTCGAGGAGCGAGGGATATATTGAGACCGCTTCGGGCAGGAACGATGTGAATGGGTCAGCGGTTCAGATATCGAATATGGTGCTATGCACGTCGGCGTAATTATGGACGGGAATGGTCGCTGGGCACAGGCTCGGGGTGTTTCTCTGTATGACGGCTATCGTGCAGGTACTGACGCTGTGCGTCGGGCTGTCGAATCTTCAGCAGATTTGGATATAGACGTTCTTACTCTGTATGCATTTTCGTCAGATAATTGGCGAAGGCCGTATGGTGAGGTGCAACTCTTGCTGTCGTTGTTTCGGTGGTACTTGCAGCGGGAGACTGCTAATTGTGTCGATCAGGGAGTGCGAGTTTCATTCATTGGTCGACGCGACCGCTTTCCCGTAACGCTGCAGCGTGAGATTGAGCGTAGCGAATCAGCGACTGATAGCTGTGATAGGCTCTTGCTTCGTATTGCTGCCGACTATTCGGCACGAGATGAAATTCTTGCTACAGCCGCTATGTTATCGTCTGACCACCAACCGACGCGCGGGGACTTTGCTCGCAAACTGACAGGTGGTGGCGGGAATCTTTCTGAAGTCGATTTAATTGTGCGTACGGGCGGCGAGCAACGGCTAAGCGACTTTCTGCTATGGGAAGCAGCTTACGCTGAGTTGGTGTTTATCAAAACGTTGTGGCCTGACTTTGCGCGTATTGATCTCGAAGGTTCTTTGGCCGAATTCCGTAGGCGTGAGCGGCGCTTTGGCGGCATTGGTAACTGCAGCCAACAAAAGGGGCGAGCAGACATCGATTTACGGTCGACGCCTTCGAAACGACAGGGTAGGGTGGCGTATAATAGAGCAGTTCAGGACGATGTGGCAGTGCGTGAGGGCCAGCCCGTCGTTCCCACTATGAGGTGAGATATGCCGTATGACCCTACGTTGGTTCAACCGATGCGCGACGAGCTGGCGAATATCGGTGTGACCGAGCTAATTGAAGCGGGAGATGTTGACCGGTTTATGTCGAACAGAGAAGGTACGGCATTCGTAGTTGTCAATTCAGTGTGCGGGTGCGCAGCCGGAAGCGCCCGACCAGCGGTTGCCATAGCGCTGCAACAAGATCCCAAGCCACAGCGCACCGCAACTGTATTTGCGGGGCAGGATCTTGATGCAACAGACCGTGCCCGGAGCTACTTCTCGGAATATCCGCCATCTAGTCCTTCTTTCGCACTCTTTCGAGATGGAGAGTTAGTACACTTGTTTCCCCGTCATCAGATCGAGGGGCGCAATCCGCATGATATCGCTGCTGAACTCCGGGACCTATTCGAACGCTACTGTGTCTGATCCAGCGGATGATGCAGTTGTCCAGTCGTTCGTTGGTGCTGAGCACCAACACCTCGGTGAACTGCATGGCATTACTGTCGTAGTCGATACCGACGGTCCCGTGTACGTAGGGCGTTTTTTTGAAGAACGGGAAGGCTCCTTGCTGCTACTTGATGCAGCCACACATTCTGAGGGCGAAGAGGGGGTTTCTAAAGCGGAATTTTTGGCAAAGGCTTCCAAATTCGGCGTATGGAAGCAGTTTAAAAGTATATCCATCTTGCGGTCTAGCGTGAAAGCAATAACCCGTCTCGCAGAACTCAGCGCGCTGTAGGACGCTTGAACCGAAACTTAGCTGGCCCTACCGTGGGTGCGACTTCAAGGGTATCCCGTTTTGGTGGGCGGGTTTTCCGATTTTCGCTGGTATCGGTCGTTGTCCTTTTTATAGTCACTTGTGATAGTGGTGTTGAAATTCGTTCGTATCGAGAGGTGACGGTGGCGCCGACCCCGGTAGGGACATTGTTCGATTCGACCGACTATAAGACAGACGGAAAGTCGACCGAGAACACCTCAGGTTGGAATTGGGTTACTCCGAGTGGATGGAGTGACATGCCTGGAGATGGTCTGCGCTTGGCTCGTTTCACTTTCCCAGATGGTGGTGAGAGCACAGTAGTATTACTATCTGGGGATGCTGGGGGAGTGGAGGCAAACGTGAGGCGCTGGACTAAACAGCTTGGTATGGAGCTGACCAACCTAGAAATTCAGCAATTCATCGATGATGCAGTTCAAGTGCAATCTAATCTTAATTTTTTGCTGTTTGATTTCACGTCAATAGTTGATGGGCCGGGAGATACAGCGTTTCTTGTTGCGATTGCCTCGGTAGGTGGCGAGACTATGTTCGTTAAGGCGGAAGCGTTGTCTTCGACGCTGAGCACACAGAAGGAGGCATTCATCAGTCTACTTCGATCTCTGAAATCTGCCCTCTCTGCTGCAGAATACGGAAACTAGCGGTACTGTTGAGATGTTCGTACAGGTGATCAGGCGCAGTCTCCTGGTGCGGGTCATAATTGATCTGCGCATTACCGTGATCTGCCTGGCGCTACTAATTGTTCTCACGTTGCTCGGCACTTTCCATCAGGTGTCCCATGGTCTTTATGACGCC
>CAZTZA010000047.1:5347-5762 GCA_964618015.1 uncultured Spirochaetaceae bacterium
CCAACAGCGTTATTTCGGAGCTTGGTTAACGTTAGCGGGAGGGGTTGTGCCTCTCCCAGGTGCGCAATTGGTCCTCTGGGTCCTGTTTGTCAACCTTGTAGCGGTGACGGCTTTCCGGTTTGTCTACCGTTGGTCACGTGTAGGAATCCTTATCATTCATCTAGGAATGTTTGTGATGTTCTTCGGAATGTTCTTCATTAGTTATTTTGCTCAAGAATCTTTTTTGCGTCTTCAGGAGGGGGAAGGACGTAACACAAGCGAAGATTACTATGATTGGGAAGTGGCTGCTTGGCGGGAAGAGGCCGTAGGGCGAGAGGTTAGTGCGATAGATTTGAAGGGGCTGAAGCAAGGTGAGCAAGTGACTATCTCCTCTCTCGGGCTCACAGTGTTTGTGGAGGAGAAGCATCTAAGTGCC
>CAZTZA010000047.1:5835-6368 GCA_964618015.1 uncultured Spirochaetaceae bacterium
AAGGAGAGTCCGCACAAAAACTCGCGAGGTATTGCCGAACTGAAACCAAGACGACGGTCGGTGCGCCCAGAGGAAAACCAGCCTGGCGTAATCCTGCGTGTTGACGGTCGGTCAGACGGAGTTTCTTTGGCGCTATGGGCGCTGGATCCGACTCCAACTGGCATTACAGTGGATGGTCAGCGGTACGCTTTTTCACTCCGTCGTGCCCGTTACGTGCTTCCCGCTTTGATTGCACTTACGGATTTCCGAGCAGAATTTTATCCTGGTACCGACACTCCTAAGTCATTTGAGAGCGATGTAGTAATCGAGGCTCCCGGCACCCAACGTCCAGTGCGGATTTCGATGAATAAGCCGTTGCGGTTAAGTGGGTTCACTTTTTATCAGGCATCCTATGAATTTGATGCAACGGGCGCGGCCTATTCGACGTTAGCGGTAGTCGAAAACCGAGGGAGGCTGGTTCCTTATTTTGCTACTGCCATCATCGGAATCGGGCTCGTTGTGCATTTCATACAAAGTATAGTCTGGCCAAGTCG
>CAZTZA010000047.1:6378-8421 GCA_964618015.1 uncultured Spirochaetaceae bacterium
AAGAAATGATATGAGTGCAGACGTCTCTCCAGTGGCCGAGCGGGTCAATAAAACAGGACGGAAGACACGCGCACTTTTAATCGTCGTTCTGGGATTGATAGTCCTGCTCGCGTTGTCGATGGTCGGCCGCTACGGTCGTGATAATCGTTCTACCGGTTACGAGCCACCAGTGCCGAGGTTAGATAGCGCAGTGGCATTACGGCCACTGTTGGTAGTCGAGGACGGACGTGTTAAGCCGCTGGGTAGCTATGCTCGTAACGTGTTGCTCCGCTATTCAGGGCGTGAGCACTATGCGGGACGGTCAGCGATCGATTGGCTTGCGCGAGTGCTATTTACGCCACAGGAAGTTGACGGCGATGAGGTGTTTTTGATTGATCACCCTGAAGTATTAGAGGCGATAGGGGTGCCGTCCCGTGGACGAGGCCGTTATAGCTTTGAAGAGCTCCGCTCCGGAGCTATTGAACTGGAACAATTAGCTAATCTTGCATCTGGTCTTCCAGCCGAGGAACGTAGTCTGGTACAGCGTGACCTGATCCGTGTCTGGAACAACTTAATCGAATTTTCTGAGCTAAGGGCTGCCTTTGGCTTTACTTACCCAGATCGGGAGGCCTTTCTTGTCGATACGGAACAGGCGGCTGAGTTGCTTCAGGTTCCTGGAATGGGGCCGTACAGTTATCTGGATCTTTCCCTGCGGCGGCTACTGTTGGAGGAGCGTGTTTCCACCGTCGTCTCTGAGCACCGCCAGTCAGGCCTCCTTCCGGAAACGGATAGGACCTTCTTGCGACTAGTAAGTAATCTTCGTATCTGGGATCAGGCCTATACCGGGCTACCACTTCCTCTCATTCCGCTGATGGGTGTAGATGGAGAGCAATGGCTCAGTCCGTGGCAGGCCTTAGCTGAGTCGCATATTGCCGCCCAAACTGCCAAGGAGCTAACAGCACTTCGCGATCTACAGGTTGCATATGTTGAGGCAAAACAGACGCGCTTCGACCTGGCGGCAAGTACTTTCGTTCGCAGCCAGGAGCAGCGGATTGGCAGTGCCTTATCGCTTCCTAACCCGACCTTGGAGCTGTTCTATCGTCGTGTTGACCCGCTTGGCTACGCTCGGTGGGCCTACCTGATTGGTATTTCTTTGGCAATAGTAGCAATGATAGTCAGGAGGCAGTGGCCTGAACGGCTAAGCGTTGCCGTTTTGGTGTTGGGCTTCATCATACATGCTGGAGCTGTTTTGCTACGCATTGTTATAAGTGGGCGCCCGCCAGTTACTAACCTCTATGAGACTTTTGTCTTTGTCTCCTTGCTCGCAGCTGGTGCGGGACTGTTTCTTCGCTATCGCGGCAATCAACTTGGAACATTGAGCGGATTAGTGATCGGTTTCGCCTTATTATGGATTTCTGGAAAGTTCGCTGCAGAAGGTGACACGCTACGTGAGCTGCAAGCCGTCCTTGACACTAACTTTTGGCTTTCGACTCACGTGGTGGTGATAACCGCGGGATACTGTGCCTGTATATTTGCTGGTTTTGTAGGTCATCTTTATCTCATTCAGTTAGCCGAACCTGGGGGTGGGGCTGAACGCCTCCGGAGGACCTATAGATTATTGTTCGGTGCCCTTGCTTTTGGACTCACCTTATCGTTCATAGGAACCATGTTAGGCGGTATCTGGGCTGATCAATCCTGGGGCCGATTTTGGGGTTGGGACCCCAAGGAAAATGGCGCTTTGATGATCGTTCTGTGGTGCGCGCTCCTGTTCCATGCACGGCTTGGAAAGATGATAGGCGAATATGGCATGGCAATTGGCGCTGTGATTGGAATTCTTGTGGTGATGTTGGCTTGGTTCGGAATCAACGAACTTGGAGTTGGGCTACATTCCTACGGATTTACTGAAGGTGTTCTTTCAGGATTACTTATTTATGCGGGTATAGAGGTAGCGTTTCTTGCGATGATTATGCTGTTGATTCGGCGACGTGCGAGTCACGTAGATGATATCGCCAATGAGCAGCGAAGAGGCCACGTCTCCAACTCTATAGATCAATGAGTGTCCAC
>CAZTZA010000047.1:8431-16050 GCA_964618015.1 uncultured Spirochaetaceae bacterium
GAAGAAGCGAGTTCGCGCTT
Organism: uncultured Spirochaetaceae bacterium; assembly: GCA_964618015.1. Lineage (GTDB taxonomy): Bacteria > Spirochaetota > Spirochaetia > SZUA-6 > Bin103 > CATQHW01. The sequence goes on from CAZTZA010000047.1 coordinate 8,452, forward strand.
TAAACTCTCTTCTATGACTTTCCTGGAGCACGTCGAAGAGCTTCGACGCCGGGTAATCATTTCGATAGTGGCAGCGCTTGTAGCCTCCGGGATTTGCTACGCATTCTACGAGATGATTCTCAATCTTTTACTGGTACCTCTGGCGGCGATCCATGAACGTCTTGGGGATCAGAATCAGATGTACGCTACCTCACTGTTTGAAGGTTTTCTGGTGCGCGTCAAGGTAGCGCTTATGGCGGGCGTTGTCGGGTCACTGCCCGTGCACGGCTATCATTTGATCCGGTTCGTCTTTCCTGCTCTCAAATCCCGGGAGCGGAAGGTTATCGCAGTGTCACTCGGGGCAAGTGTATTGTTGGTATGTATAGGGTTCCTATACGGTTACTATAAAGTGGTGCCTCTTTCAGTTGAGTTTCTTACCGGCTCGGGCTTCGTGCCGATTCAGGTAGGTATTCTACTTGACTATGACCGCAATGTTTTTTACCTACTCCGATTACTTTTGGTTTTCGCATTCGTGTTCCAACTTCCAGTGGTGCTACTGCTGCTACTGCGTGCTGGAGTGGTGACTCGGCGTACCCTGCTTCGCGTGAGCAGGTTCGCTATCGTTGGTATATTTGCTTTGGCTGCCGTGGTCACTCCACCAGATGTGGTCTCACAGATAAGCATAGCCTTGCCTATGGTTTTGATGTTCTTTCTTGCGATATTCATCGCTAAGTTACTACGGATAGGGGGTGACTGATGTTCGGACTTGGCCTTTGGGAAATTGCGGTCATCGCCTTGGTGATTGTAGTCTTTGTTAAACCGAGTGAGCTCCCAAGGGCAGCTCGGTTTGTTGCTCGTACGGTGCGCCGTATACAGGTCTTCTCAGCACGCGCTTCGGCAGAGATGCGTCAGCTAGGTGCCGCCATGGAACGCAGTGCGACCAAGTCTGCTACCGATATACCTTCAGATACTGAAGTTCATCCGTTGCAAAATCGACCAAACGAAGAAGACGGCGACGTTCCACGAGGATATAGTGGTACCACAGCGTCCGGGGGCGCAGTAGAGAGGTAGCACACATGCTTGGTCATCCCGAGATTTTGATCGTTGGCGTCATAGTATTAATCTTGTTTGGCGCCTCGGCGATTCCGCGGTTCGCTCGTTCTATTGGTCGAGCCAAGGCGGAATTTGAAAAGGGTATAGATGCTGGCCAGAAGGATGCAAACCATACAGTTAAGGATGAGGCCACTGTGGAGGGCGAGACCGGTGGCAAAAAGGAACGGCTTCTTGGGCCTAAAGGCGAAGCGGAAAAATAATAATAGAGGCTATTCTCTATTCGGATAGCCTCATCATCTGGTCTTTTTCATTGAAGATCGTTTTCTTAGTTAGAATAGATCTATTTATCGGATGCTGAGTCTGCGATCAATTGCACGACTTGGTCCAGAAGGCGGTGCGCCGCCTGCTCCTTAGGCATCTCCGGCAGTGGCTGTACCTTACCGTTGCGGTCTATCAGGGTTAGGGCAACGTTTTTAGCTCCAAAAGGTGATTGGTCGTTCTGGACTGTATTAGCTGCGATTAGGTCTATCCGTTTTGACGCTATCTTTTCTCGGGCTCCGTCGATTAGATTTTGTGTCTCAGCGGCAAATCCTACAACTACCATTGGCCGTATGTATCCATCTTGACTATTCGAGACGGTTGATAGGATATCCTGAGTCTTCTCTAACGTGATTTTCATATTATGTTTATCATTCTTCTTGAGTTTCACGTTTGAGGGTGAGGTAGGGCGGAAATCTGATACTGCTGCCGCCATTATGAGTGTGTTGTGTTTTGGTAGTTGGCTCTTTACCGCAGATGACATCTCTGCTGCAGTATCCACGGGAATCACCGTAATTCCTGGCTCCGATGTAGCTTTAGCTGTAGTGATCAGAGTGACCTTAGCACCGCGGTCGCGGGCAGCAACGGCAATTGATGCACCCATCAGACCAGATGATCGGTTGGTAAGCGTGCGTACTGGGTCGATCGGCTCTCGTGTGCCACCAGCAGTGACTAGTAGCGTATTTTGGGATAAGTCACCGTTGGAAGACAAGATGGCCCTGACGTGTTGAGTGATTAGAGTTGGCTCAGCCATACGACCAATTCCGTGTGCTCCGGAGGCCAAGCGACCCGTTTGTGGCTCGATGATTTCTGCGCCGTCTTCTCGGAGCAGTTGGAAGTTACGTTGAGTAGCCGGGTTTTTCCACATCGTAGACTCCATTGCCGGCGCGACTAACAATGGGGATGGACTAGCGAGTACGGTAGCCGCTACTACGTCATCAGCTGCTCCAGAAGCTATTCTATATATCGTATTGGCGGAAGCTGGTGCCACTATCACGAGATCATGTGTTCTAGCCAGTTCGATATGCTGCACTCCTACGTGGTCTGGGTCGAAGAGGTCTGTGACTACCCGGTCGGCAGTCAGCGCCTGGAAGGTGAGGGGCTGGATGAAGCGTTGCGCACCAGCCGACATTACTACTCTTACACGTATGCCCATCTGTATCAGTTCACTGGTGAGGGCTGCTGCCTTATATGCGGCAATACCTCCAGTGACACACAGGAGGACGGAGCGACCGACAAATTGTTTTCCGGACTTAGTGTAGGTTTTCATATCGTTCTCACATTATTGGCTTGCCAGACCAAACGTAGGCCCTTCAGTGTGATCCATGGATCAACGGTAGAGATGACTTGGGTCAGGGGAGCGATGGTATTAGCTAGGCCGCCAGTCGCTATCACCTGCAAGTTGTTTCCAAGCTCACCGCGGAATCTCTCTACCATGCCTTCTACTAGACCGACATAGCCGTAAATTAGACCGGACTGAACCGCGTGAGCGGTATTTGTACCGATTGCCTTAGGTGGTGCTACTAGTTCAATTTTTCCCAATTTCGATGCTCTTGCTACCAAGGCATCTGCGGCTATCTCAATGCCAGGGGCGATAGCGCCTCCAACGTACTGGCCGTTAGCGTCTATTGCATCAAAGGTGGTGCCGGTACCAAAGTCAACTACGCAGGATGGTCCACCGTATTCAGCGTAGACAGCTGCGGCGTCAACAATTCGATCAGCTCCGACGTCATGCAGGCTATCATAGCGCACCCGCACACCAGTCTTAACTCCAACACCGACTATTAGAGGTTCTATTGATAGGCGGCGGCAGAGCGTAGCAAATACGCCTTGTACGGGTGGTACTGAGCTGGCGATTGCGACCGCGTCGATGTCATCCTCGTTCAAGCCCTCAAGACTCAGTAGCGCCCTGAGCAGCACGGCGTATTCATCAGATTGTACGTTAGCTCGGGTAGAAAGGCGCCAGGTTGCATTAGGAGCGGCATGAACAGGAGCTTCGGAATCGAAGGTTCCTAACACGATGTTAGTGTTACCAATGTCGATACAGAGGAGCATCAGTCTGAAACCGTTAATTGGATGTTGTCGATCAATCGGACAGTACCTATCCGTGCTGCTACTGAAGCGACCCCCTGTTGTGTCACTTTGTATAGTTCATCCATAGAGTCCGGATCAGCCACGCTGGCGTATTCTAGATCAATTGCACTGCATAATTGTTTTCGCAGAATGACGCGCAACGCCTCGGCGTTGCGCGCTCCAGCACGGAAGTGTTCAAGGCAAGTTTCTAGGGCACGCGGTATCGCAACCGCACGAGCTCGCTCCTCGGCCGACAGGAATACGTTGCGTGAGCTCAAGGCTAATCCGTCTCTATCGCGGACAGTGGGACAGGTGACTATCGTGACATCCATATCAAGGTCACTGACCATGCGTTTGATTACGGCGATCTGTTGCGCGTCCTTCTGGCCGAAGTAGGCCCGTGCCGGGGTAACGATGTTCAACAGCTTAGATACTACAGTACAGACGCCGCGAAAGTGGCCTGGCCGCATCCCTTCCAGCCTCTGCGCAACTCGCCCTGGGGTTACTGCGGTGTCACAGTGGGGCGGATACATTGTTTCTACAGAGGGCGTAAATACCAGTGCGACACCTGCGTCTCGCAATAGCTCGAGGTCTGCATCATGAGTGCGTGGGTAGGAGGCAAGGTCTTTATCACTATCGAATTGCATGGGATTCAGGAACAGTGTAGCTACAACAGTATCTCCAGCAGCTCGAGCAAATTCGATTAGTGAACGGTGTCCAGCGTGTAATGCTCCCAAAGTCGCGACCAAGCCGATGGTCGGCTGTCCTGAGTTCCGTACGAATGCTCGTACCTGATCGATCTGTTCAACGACCCTCATGCGCTTTGGCTACGGAAGTGGGTGCTACGACGTTCCGTAGCTATTGCGTGTTTGAAACGGGTAATCTCTTCTGCTGGCATCAAGTAGGAGTGCTCTTTGTCGGGGTAGGTGCCGGAGCGCACGTCGCGTGCGAAGAAGCTGATGGCTTGTTGAATAGCAGTTCCTATCTCTCCATAGCGACGGACAAAGCGAGGTGAGGGACCAGGATGAATACCGGTTAGCTCATGGAAGACTAGTACTTGCCCTGAGCATCCGGATCCGGAACCGATACCGATAGAAGGTATGGAAAGATCGGAAGTGATATGGCTGGCGACGGCACGAGCTACTGCCTCCAGCACGATAGCGAAGCAACCAGCCTCTTGGAGGGCCAAAGCGTCGCGGTAGATTTCTATCGCGCTCTGTGCGTCTCGTCCGGTGACGATTTGTGATCCAAAGCTGATCGCTGATTGTGGCGTAAAGCCGATATGACCCATTACAGCTATTCCTGCTTCAGCTATCGCACGAATCGTTTCTTCACGCACCTTGCCGCCTTCTATCTTCACAGCGTCAACGCCCCCTTCTTTAACGAAGCGAATCGCGTTGCGGACGGCTTCCTCTTTCGATACTTGATAGGAACCAAGGGGCATGTCGCCGACTACAAAAGCACGGGGCTGGATGCGAGTGACTGCTTGGCAGTGATGGAGCATCTCATTGACCGTCACCGGGGTGGTGCTGTCGTATCCCAGGGTGAACTCCGCCAGCGTATCTCCCACTAAGATGAGATCAACGCCGGCGCTGTCGGTCAGGCGAGCGCTAGCTGCATCATAGGCAGTTACCATCACGAGAGGTTTGCGATCGGTAAGGGTAAGGTCAGTTAGATTTACTCTCGGACGCTCCATGGGCTTCTCCTTGCCCACGGCAGAGTTGAGTGAAAATATAAAAACGCTGGTACCGTGCTGGCCCTAATCAAGGGTACAGGCGGCTCGTCATTTTCACGCATCCGACGGGGGCTTACCGCCTCATGCCGAGGTCGGTTGCTCTACAAGTTTGAGTATACGTAACTCTGTGGGGGCTGTACATTCGGGAAAGGAGAGTGTGAGGAATGCTTGAAGTGATGGACACTACTCTACGAGACGGTGAACAGATGAGTGGTGTTAGCTATACGCCTGATGAGAAGCTTTCTATTGCCAAGGTTTTGCTTGAAGAAGCACATGTAGATCGGATAGAGATCGCTAGCGCGAAGGTTAGCGATGGTGAGAGTTTGGGCGCGCGGCTTGTAGTTGAGTGGGCTGAGTCGCGCGGAATAGTCGAGAAGGTGGAGATTCTTGGCTTCATTGATGCTGGAGCGTCAGCTAGCTGGGTCGCTGATTTGGGAGGGAAGGTAATGAACGTGTTGGCGAAGGGATCGCTGAAGCACTTGACCAATCAGTTAAGCAAGACGCCTGAGCAACACCTTAAAGACATTAATGAGACCGTGATTCAAGCTAATCTGATCGGGGTGGGTTGTAATATCTATCTCGAGGATTGGTCTAATGGAATGATCAATTCGCCAGATTATGTTTTTACACTCATTGACGGTTTAGCTGATACTCCGGTCTTAAGAATCATGTTGCCCGACACTTTGGGAGTTTTGTCACCGTCAATGGTGTCTAAAATGGTTACGAGTATTCTTAGTCGGTTTCCAAATTGTTCCTTTGATTTTCATGCGCACAACGATTACGGATTAGCCACTGCGAATACATTAGCCGCAGTGGCTGCCGGTATGAACTGCGTCCACTGTACTGTTAATGGTATGGGGGAACGGGCTGGCAATGCGCCGCTTGACGAGGTAGTAGTTGGGTGTCACGACTTCTTGGATAAAGATTGCCGGGTTCAGGAGAACCAACTGATTCAACTGAGCGAGATAGTGGACGTAGCCTCCGGCCGCCGAGTACCTGCAAATAAGGCGATCTCTGGAGCTAATGTTTTTACTCAGACTGCTGGTATCCATGCCGACGGTGATAAAAAAGGAAACCTGTACGAGAGCCAGTTGTCTCCAGAACGGTTTGGCCGTAAGCGCAACTACGCACTGGGTAAGTTATCGGGCAAAGCAACGTTAGAGCATCATCTGAATGAGCTCAGCATAGAACTAACCTCAGATCAGCGCTCCGAGGTTCTAGAACGGGTCAAAGAGCTAGCTGACCGGAAGGCGACTATTAGTCAAAACGATCTCCCGTACATTATAGATGATGTGCTAGCGCGCCCGCATGATCGTCATTTTGTGCTTGATTCGGTAATGATCGTCTCAAGCTTTGGGCTGCGCTCTACTGCAACCGTGAAGCTCAAGTACACCTCACCCGAGACTTCAGTTGCGGCCACTTATGAAGAAACGGCGCAAGGGGACGGTGGATATGATGCATTCATGAACACGATTCGCAATATCGCTAGTAAAATTGATATTGCTCTACCTCAGTTGGTGGACTACGGCATAAACATTCCGCCAGGAGGACATTCCGATGCGATTGTGCAGTGCACGATAACGTGGCGAAAGGGTGATCGTACGCTAATGACTAAGGGGGTTAACTCAGATCAAGTGCTTGCTGCCGCGGAGGCGACCGAAAAGATGCTCAATTTATGGCTGATGAGTATCGATAGTGAAGTAGTAAATGGATAAGTTGGCTGCCGGTAAGCTCTGGGATAAGGGCGGTTACCTCAACAGGACTGTTGAACGCTTCACTGTCGGGGACGATCGCAGTTATGACATGATATTACTGAAGGCTGATGCAGTCGCCAGTATGGCGCATGCTGATATGCTTGCTGCGATCGGGGTGCTTCAGGCAGCTGAGCTTACTGTTCTTAGGGAGGCGCTCAGCGATGCAATCAAGGAGATCAATGTTGGTCAGTTTCGCATTGGAGATGATGAAGAAGACGGGCATACAGCACTAGAGCGCTTCCTCACCCAGCGGACTGGTAATGCAGGCAAGAGGATCCACACTGGACGTTCACGAAATGATCAAGTAATTGCTGCTACGCGACTTTATGCACGGGAATGGCTACTCAATTTTCGCGGTGAAGTAATTGAGTTGGCTGCAGATTTACTTGATTTTGCCTCGTCTTGGTCAAGGACGCCGATGCCAGGCCGAACTCACATGCAGCCAGCGATGCCGTCAACAGTTGGGTTCTGGGCTGTTGCGTTCGCGGAGGAACTGATCGATGACGCTGATCTTGTTGCCTGTGCTTATCGACGAAATAATAAAAGCCCGTTGGGCGCGGCTGCTGGATATGGGGTTCCCTTGCCGTTAGATCGTGAAATGGTGGCGAAGACGTTGGGCTTCGCAGCCGTGCAAGCCAATGTGCTCTACGTAAATAACAGCCGGGGAGTGGTGGAAGCACAGGTCGC
>CAZTZA010000048.1:0-15020 GCA_964618015.1 uncultured Spirochaetaceae bacterium
GCTGATTCTTGGGTAACGTCCTTCTCAGCTGGTGCTGATTCTTGGGTAACGTCCTCCGAGCTTAGAGTGGAAGAAGCTTGCCGATCTGATCTTCGAATTGGTCCAGCCTGTCCGCCTTGGGGGCGAAGTCGTCCGCTTTCTGGGGCCTTGCCCTCACGTTTGTAGGGTAGCAGTGCGAGAGCCCGTGCGAGCTTAATCTGGCGTGCCAGATGGCGTTGGTTCTTAGCTGAAGTTCCAGTCACTCGGCGAGGAAGGATCTTGCCACTCTGGGTAATGAATCGCTCCAAGATTTCTGGCTTACGATAGGTGATTTCGAGGTTCTTAGTACGATCAACTTTACGTCTGTAGTAGGGGCGTCGGCGTTCACCGAGCCCGGCTCCTCCTGGCCCGGCTCCTCCTGGCCCGGCTCCTCCTGGCCCTCTTTGACCATAGTTATCGGAACTATCTCCCTCTGCTCTTTCGGTAGCGAGGCCCGGAATCTCATCTGACAAGCTTTTCCTCCATCGTCAGGATCATGCGTGATGTAGCGCGGCGCGACAAGCGCCCTTATTTCGGTTCCAGGTGATCATCACACCGGGAATAGCAGGTTCTGTTGCGTAAATACTTCGCTTACCGACCGGCGCTGGTGTATTCGTAGGATTGCGCTAGCCAGTAGCGGTGCGATTGATATTACCTTAATCAATCCATTTGCACGTCGTTCTTGGGGCACTGGGATAGTGTTAGTAACTAGTACTTCTTCAATTGAAGGACGGCTGAGTAGTTCAGGCGCCTTTCCTATCAATACGGGATGGGTCACTGATATAATTGCGGGCTCCGCGCCGTGTTCAAGGAGTGTGTCCGCTTGTTGGTGGATCGAGCCGGAAGCTATCAGATCATCAATGATTATCGGCTTCTTCCCTTTGATGTCGCCGACCACTGCTTCCACGGTAGCTGACGAGCCGCCTATGCCGTGGCGTCGCTTGTGCATAAGAACCATCGGGAGACCCAGTATATCTGTATACTTTTCAGCCAGTTTAGCTCTGCCTACATCCGGTGCGACAATCACTGCGTTAGAAAGGTCTCGTTGACGTAAATGGCTGGCAAGTGTAGTAACCGCTGTCAAATGGTCAGAGACTTTGTTGAAAAAACCCTGAATTTGCGGGGCATGTAAATCAACCGACACGATCCGGTCAGCACCGGCGTTAGCCAACAAATCGGATACTAGCCGGGCACTCAGTGGTTCTCGGCCGGTCGACTTGTGATCCTGACGGCCATAGCCATAATAGGGGATGACAGCTGTGATGTGGTCCGCTGACGCGCGGCGCATCGCATCAATGATTATTAGCAGCTCCATGAGCGTTTCATTGACTGGTCGACAGGTGGGCTGTACTAGGTAAATTTCAGATCCGCGGACGCTCTCTTCGATCTGAACGTGGGTCTCGCTATCACCCATCGACTTGATGCTAATCTCTCCAAGTTCGACTCCAAGAATTTGCGACATCTCCAGGGCAAGTTCGTGGTTTGCACGGCCTGAGAACAACCGAAGGGTGCCTACATCACGTTCGCTGTTGATCGCCATGGGGTGGAGCGCCACACTATCTCCTGCGGCGCCACTTATCAAGCTATCGTAATCATCTATTGATTAAGTTCCAAAGGACAGTGGTGAGGGCAGGTCTTTCATCGTTACAAGTCCGGGTGGTGCAGCGGCCACCCGTGGTATGGAGTTGACAACCACAGCTGCGGTACCCAGGTCACCGTGTACGCCACCGTTGATGCGGGCCTGTAGCGGGGGTATACCTTCTATTGATACGGAATCATAGGACTCGCCCAATCCAACTGCTGCTCGGAATTCCAGCGTTATCACTTGTCTCCCGTCTAGAGTTCCCACTGCGTTCTGTCTTGCACCGGCAACCTGACCTGTCTCGACAGATACATGCTCCGTGTCTATCCGACAAGAGGCGATTATAGGCTCGATTGTCTCCGTAAGGTCGTCAAGGGGCCAGCCCATGCCGGAAGCGATCATCCACGCTGATTCGGTTAGCCCAACATGGCGAATGGCGCCAGCAGCCGCCTGCCTGCGAAATTCTTTCTCGTCGAGTCCCGCACCAATTTTATGCTGGAAAGGACCGCGACGATCAGAGGCATCTTGAGTACGGGTGGCTCGAATAGCGTGGACTGCCTGACAGGGGCCAGTCATAAATAGCGGCCACGCATCCATTAGGTATCCTGGGTTGATACCCGTTCCTAGTAGTGTCGCGCCCGACCTGAGCGCCTGATTATGCAGCTCAGACGCGAGTGTCATATTTTTTTCAAAAGGAAAAGAGAGCTCTTCGCATGTAGACACAACATTAACGCCTTTTGCCAGCAGCTCTCGTAGCTGCGGTGCAACCGCTACTAGGCTTGATCCAGTGGTATGTATCACTATGTCTGTGGCATCGGCCGGAATTTGATCCCATGTTTCAAGTATGGGGGCATCTAACCGCTCTCCACCTGCAACTTCGCCTATATCTTTTCCTTGCAAACGAGGGTTTATGTCGATGCCAGCCACTATTTGTATAGCAGGGCGGCTTGAGGCCAGCTGTGCGATTCGGCAGCCAATAGGGCCACAGCCGAATTGGACGACTCTAATTGGTGTTTTCATAAGATTGTTTTAAGTCTCGGTCATCTGTTTTCCTACAGCAAGTTAGGAAGAACAAGAAAAGACAATAGTAGTGTAGCATGGGTGACCTGATGAAATGGAACTAGTTCTCGGAGGTACCTTCAGCGGAAAAAGCGACTTTGCACGTGAACGGGCACTTCAAGCTTCTATAGACACTGTCGGAGGGGTGATAGTGATCGCTACGGCACTAGAGGGCGATCCGGATGTGCGACGTCGTATTGAAGCTCATCGACGTCAGCGTCCCCGAGAATGGCGTACCATAGAAGAGCCTTATCAAGTGGCTTCAGCGATTTCCGACGGTATCAGGTTGCCCACTCCCCCAGCGGCAATCATCGTCGAGTGTCTGACGATGTTGGTAACCAATCTGATGCTTTGTGATGGAGTAGTACGTCGTGAGGCTGCCTTTGAGAGAGTAACGGCAGAGGTGGATGCGATTGCGTCTTCCTCCTCTATCGATTCTAGCAACATAATAATCGTTTCTAACGAAGTAGGGCATGGGCTTTTGCCTACAACTCCTGATGGTCGGCTGTTTCAGGAACTCGCCGGATTCGCTAATCGACGTATTGCTGCTGCATCCGCAGTCATTTGGATGATTAGTGCCGGGATTCCCACTCGTATAAAATAGGGGAAACTCGCATAAACCAACGCTTCGTACCGTTGCCACGGCCGAGAGATTCTAACGCAGGTTTATAGGCCAGCGAACTAGTTTTTGAGGATAGGTGGGATCTCCTGAGGCAAGAGATATATTACCAGCGATACCTGTTAGAATGGACATAGCGCCATCGATGTGAGAGGCGGCTCGTTTCAGTGGATCAGGACGCGGCGGTCCGAACAAATCAGCAGCAAGCTCCGGGTCGGCGCCTCCATGGCTACCTTCAGACTCAGGAATGTCGATTTCGTATGGCTCCGAAAAATGAGGGCAGATACGTAGCTGTTTATACTTGGTAATTCCTTCTTCCGACCTGACTCCTTGTCCGTTGACGTAACTCGATTCCTGTACTATCAGCTCCAGTCTGCCTTTATCTCCAGTAAGGGCAATGCGTAACCCTTCCCAGGGTGAGTAGGCGGTAAGCGAATAACTCATAAGCGCACCAGAATCGTAACGGACAAGTAAGCCCATCGTATCTTCAATGCTGATGCCATCGCCAAAAACACTTTGGTCACGGAAATAGCCATCTTCATGCTCAGCCTTAAGGTACATCTCAGTGTGCTGTTCACTCCGGTCTAGATGTAACGCAAACGGGTCATCTTTAGCTGCCTCCGAACCGTGTGTACGTGTGTAGAAATTAGTGACGCCCCGTTCCTCGGCATTCTCGCGCCCATAGAAGCGCAGGCTGCCGAGCGCCATCACTAACTCTGGTGCGCTACCAAGCCAGAAGTTAATCAGGTCAAAGTGGTGTGTCGCTTTATGTACTAGCAGTCCGCCAGAATTTTGTTTGTCACGATGCCAGCGTCGAAAGTAGTCGGCGCCGTGGTTAAGGTCCAGTAACCACTCAAAATGTATAGCGGTAACTGTGCCAATAGTTCTATCCATCATTAGCTTTCGCACTAGAGAAGCATGGGGAGAGTAGCGATAGTTGAAAGCGACCCGCAGCTCCTTTCCAGTGATTTCAACGGTGTCGAGAATTTGTTGACATTTCCCAGCGTCAGTCGTCATTGGCTTCTCTGTTATCACGTCGCAGCCAAGTTCCATCGACCGGATGATGTAGCGGTGATGGGTCCGATCAATTGAAGTGACAATCACCACGTCTGGTTTGCACTCGGCTATCATCTGATCAAATTCGTCAGCTCGGTAGGTTGGAACAGGAGGGTGACCAAATTGATCATTTAGAACTCGGTTAGCGTAGTGCATCCTTGTCTGATTCAGGTCACAAAAACCTACCAGCTCAGTAGTTTCTACGTACTCCGAAGCGATGCACTCGTAGAAGGAACGTGCCCGGCCGCCTATGCCGACCTGTGCGGAGCGTTTACGACTCATGAGGTTCCTCCCGTTCCAGTATAGTCAATTAAGATCGCTGGCTGAAGGCAGCGTCGAAGGCAAGGTCTGAGGCAGATAGATCAGTCCTTCGCGTGAACGATAGCGCCTCAGGTGCGCCTTGCTCGCGATCCATTCCGGAGTCCTCCCATTCTATAGACAGAGGGCCTGAATAACCGATCGCGTTCAGAGCACGAAACACCCGTTCAAATGGTACGTCTCCCCTTCCTGGTGAGACGAAGTCCCAGCCACGCCTGAGGTTTCCAAATGGCAAATGAGAGCCAAGAGAACCGTTGCGTCCATTGTGGATACGCTTTGATTCCTTTACGTGTGCGTGATAGATGCGATCAGCAAAGTCAAGGACAAACTGTTCCGGGTCGACCATTTGCCATACGAGGTGGCTGGGGTCAAGGTTGATGCCGAAGCTTGGCCGTCGATCTATGGCCTTTAGTGTCTGTTCCGTGGTCCAGTAATCGTAGGCTATTTCAGACGGGTGCACCTCAAGTGCGAATTTCACCCCTTCTTCATCAAAAATGTCCAAGATTGGGTTCCAACGATCGGCGAAGTCCTGGTAGCCGTCCTCGATCATGCCGTCAACTGACGGTGGAAATCCTGCGACAGCGTGCCATATTTTTGATCCTGTGAAGCCGGCTACAATATCAACACCAAAGGCCGACGCAGCCCTTGCTGTGTCTTTCATTCGCTCTGCTGCACGCTGCCTAACTCCCTCATGTTCGCCGTCGCCCCAAATTTCTGGAGGCAGGATGGCCTGATGACGTGCATCAATTGGAAAGTCACATACACACTGGCCAACCAGGTGGTTGCTTATGGTAAAACATTTTAGCCCATAATGATTTAGAAGATCATGTTTAGCTAAGATGTAGCTGTCGTCAGCTAATGCTTTTTCCACTTCGAAGTGATCACCCCAACATGCTAGCTCCAGACCATCAAATCCCCATGCCGCTGCCTTAGGGGCTAGGGTTTCTAAAGAAAGATCAGCCCACTGGCCAGTGAATAGCGTTACGGGTCGTCCCATGTTATTCCTCCATTGGAATCCACTTGCTGCTGCCAGTGGAGCTTGCGACACAGGTAGTAATAAACGCCATGCCTCGTACGCCGTCATCAACCGTTGGGAAATCAAGTTTTAGGGGCTTAGGATCTCCATTCAGACGTGCTTGCAAGGTTAAGGCATAGTTTCGGTACAGATTAGCGAAGGCTTCGATAAAGCCTTCTGGATGGCCTGACGGTAAACGGGTGTGAATTTGTGCGTCGTCCGAAAGGTCACCTACGGCAGTGCGGTAAACTTCGCGATGGCGGTCAGCCCATTTCACAATTAGCGAGTTGGGCTCTTCTTGACGCCATTCTATCCCCGCTTGTTTACCGTATACGCGAATCGATAGAGGGTTCTCTTCGCCCGCAGAGATTTGACTTGTATAGATCAACCCCTTAGCTCCTTTCTGAAGACGGACGAGTACATTGCCGTCATCCTCTAGTTGCCGGCCCTCCACAAAAGTAGTTAGATCCGCGCACAGCTCAGTGATCTGAAGCCCGGTAATGTACTCCATAAGGTTCTCAGCATGGGTACCGATATCGCCAATACAGGAGCTGATGCCGGCCTGTGCTGGATCGGTGCGCCACGCAGCCTGCTTTTGTCCCGTAGCTTCCTCTTTCTTGGACAGCCATCCTTGGGGATACTCAACTACTACTTTTCTTACTTGGCCAATGATGCCATCGTGAACTAGGCGTCGAGCTTCCTTAACCATTGGGTATCCCGTGTAGTTATGGGTAAGCCCGAACTGGAGCCCGCTGCTCCGAACTAAATCGCGAAGTTCCAATGCCTCTGCAAGGTTGAGGGTCATGGGCTTATCGCTCATGACGTGGAAGCCGGCGTTCAGTGCGGCTTTTGCGACAGGGAAGTGGACATTGTTGGGCGTGACGATAGAAATAAAGTCCATGCGCTCGCCTTCAGGTAGGCGAGCTTCGTTCTCGATCATTTCATGGTAAGTCCCGTACACTCGGTTAGGCGGAAGGTAAAGATCTCTGCCCGATATTCGGGATTTTTCTGGGTTGCTTGAAAATGCTCCGCAGACTAGTTCAATATGACCATCAAGCGAAGCGGCCATTCGGTGCACAGAGCCAATAAAGGCATCACGGCCGCCCCCAACCATGCCCATGCGGATTTTCCTATTCATCTACAGCCGCTTCCCTGTTTCGGCTACTTAACCTTAGATCCACTAGGTGTCTCTTTCGGCACCTCAACTATTGCCAAGTTACCATCGTTGTCCTCAGCTGCTAGGAGCATGCCCTGTGACTCGATACCACGTAACTTTGCCGGTTTTAGGTTAGCGACTACAATGATTTTTCGGCCGATCATATTCTCTGGCTCGTACGAAGCAGCAATGCCGGACACCACCGTGCGTTCCTCTTCACCGATGCGGATCCCTAACTCAAGTAGTCGGTCTGTCTTGGGAACGCGCTTGGCAGTCAACACTTCTGCGACGCGTAGGTCGATGCGTTGAAAATCGTCAAAGGTTATCAATTCGTCATCATGCACTTCAGACTCCGTGTTGTTGGGCTTAGACAATTTAGTCTTGGGGGTTTGTTGGGGTTGAGGCGTTGTAGCGCCAATGTCGATCCGTGGGAATAATGGTTCGGGAGATTGCGTGACCTTTGCGCCGGTCGGAGTTAGTCCCCAACATGTTCCTTTTTGGATAGTCTGGTTCTCTGCTCCTATGGCATTACGTAGAGTTGCGATTTTCCCTGGCATAGCCGGTTCTAACAGTACGGCTGTAAAACGTAGTCCTTCGACTGTCGTATAGAGGACTGTTTCAAGACGCTCCCGTGCCTGTGGGTCTTTAGCCAGTGCCCACGGTGCCTCATTGTTGAAGTAGCGATTTAGTAGCCGTACGAACTGCATGATCTCCTCTAAAGCAGCGCTGAGGCGAATTTGCGTGATCTTTGTACGTACCGTTGCCAGCATTTGTTCAGCATGCTCTTGCACGGCGTGCTCGCGCGGTCCCGGGTGAGGTGTCCTGATTGTACCGTCTAAATGTCGGTTAACCAGCGTCAGCGAGCGTGACAACAAGTTCCCTAAGTCGTTAGCTAAGTCAGCGTTATAGCGCTCGATTAGGCCCTTTTCACCAGCGGTCCCGTCGTTACCGTAGGGCAGAACGCGCAGTAAGTAGTAGCGCACTGCGTCGGTACCATAGCGATCAGCCAGCTCGAATGGGTCGAGCACGTTGCCGAGTGATTTGCTCATTTTTCGACCATCAGAGCCAGACAGGTAACCGCCAACAAGTATCCGCTCTGGCAGCGGCAGGCCAGCTGATTTGAGCATAGTCGGCCAGAACATGGCATGCTGCCTAAGGATGTCTTTGCCGATCAGATGCCAAGCTTTAGACCAGAAAGTGTGATAATGGTCGTCCGCAGGATAGCCAAGTGCGGAAATGTAGTTGACAAGGGCATCACACCACACGTAGGCAACGTGGTTTTTATCCCACGGTAGCTCGATGCCCCACGACAATCGGGACCGAGGTCGGGAGATTGACAGGTCTCCAATAGGTTTTTTTAGTAGACTTAGCATCTCTGATCTATAGCCGCTCGGGTGGATCCAATCAGGATTGGATTCTATGACTTCGCTTAGCCAAGGGCGGTGCTTATCCATGCGGAAAAAATAGTTGCCTTCTCGGCGCAGGATTGGCGGATCGCGATCCTCGGGAAGTTTCCCGTCGACTAACTCGTCTTCACCAACGTATCGCTCCTGGCCCACTGAATAGAGTCCCTCGTACTCACCGAAGTAAATGTCACCGGCCTCATAAATACGGTTGAGAATGTCGTGTACAACGGTTTTGTGGCGCTCCTCAGTTGTCCGAATGAAGTCATCTTGAGAGATGTCCAAAGCCATCCAAGCGTCGCGGAATCGCTGACTGACCCGGTCTACGAACTCCTGAGTAGCGAGTCCCGCTTCAGTGGCGGCGGTGTTGACTTTTTCGCCGTGCTCGTCGGTCCCAGTAAGAAAGTGAGTATTATGACCGTCTGACCGGTGCCACCGTGCTAGAAAATCTGTAGTTACAGTTGTATAAGCGTGACCGACATGCGGCTGATCGTTCACGTAGTAAATTGGTGTGGTTACGTAAAAGGGAGGCTTGGGCATGGTGGGGCTCAATTAACTTGTTCTGTTAGGCTACCATTCTCGCAAGACTCCGAAGCATTGCGCAACGTCTATGCTTACTAAGCGATCGTTTCCTCGTGAACACCCTGGTTAAGCCAGTGCAATAACGGCAACAGACGTCCTGGGCTTATGACGTCATTTGGTTGATGATAGCTTTGTGAAGCGGTTGATAGCTTCTTCAGCCTGTTGCTGCCAGCGGGTAAACGAGTCTCGTGCTTGGCGCGTGGGTTTGGCGTCAGCGCTAACAACCACTGGAAAGACACTCTGCAGACCTTCGAGGGCGCCACCCGGATGGTTGCGGGCTAGATCGCCGGGGGGAACCATTCGGTGTAGGGCGAGCTCTATTTCGTCAAGAGCTGAGATCGGAGTTACTATAACTTTCCGGTAGTTAGTGATTTGTTGGATTGTTTTCATCACGCAGGCAATTGTGTCACGGATCTCAAGCAGGAATTCAGTCCGCTCGCGTAAGTGCGAAACGTCTACACTAACGCGTGGATCGGATGAAACTTTGACAGTTACTGTGCTGTATGAACCATCAGTAGCAAGCTGAATAACGTATTCCCCCGGTGCAGCGACCGGAGTCAAGTTGGTATTTATCGGTACCGACTCTCCGGGGAGTGTTTTATGCGCACTATAAGTGATGTCCCATTTCAACTTATTTAGGCCAGCGAAGCATGACATAGGCTCCATCGTTTCATCTGGTGTATCGCTTGCATATTGGCGAACAACTCGACCGCGAGAGTCGGTGATATGTAGTGTTGCTTTCTGACATTCTTTGGGAAGCCAATAGTAGATTAACGCTCCACGTGGGCGTGGAGTGCCGACATCAAGAAACTCCCTGCGGCTGCCGTTATCATGATCGATGAAGGTAGCCTTTACTCCCAATGAGCCGATCTGGTACGTCTTCTGCGGGCCAGTCCAAGGTTCCCATCCAATCTGAGTTAAGGTGTGCTCTACATTTCGTGGTTTTAAAAGTAGCGGCTGTTGGAAGTCAGCCATTCGTCGGAGCGGGGTCAGGTCATCTAGGATCCAAAAAGAACGTCCGTGAGTGGCTGCAATAAGGTCGCCCTTGTGTACTCGCAAGTCATAGACGGGTACCACAGGTAGTCGGCTCCAGCGTTCTCTTACATCATTCATCCTCGTCCACGAACCGCCATCATTGAGCGAGACGTAAACTCCAGTTTCCGTGCCGCAGTAAAGTAAGCCGTCACGTTCCGTATCGCAGCGGATTACTCGAGTGAAGTCATCAACGGGCAGGTTGGCAACGATAGTCTCCCACGATTTCCCGCTGTCAACAGTTCGGTAGATTAGCGGGTTTGTATTATCTTCTCGGTATAAAGTTGCGGATAGATACCAGCATTCCGGGTTGTGCGGGGATGACTCTATGCATAGAACAGAAGACCATATAGGTAGATTTACGGGAGTCACTTCTTCCCAGGTTTTTCCTCCGTTGGTGGTCCGGTGGACACGTCCATCATCTGAGCCAGTCCAGATTTCCTCTGGGTGGTGTCTTGATTCTGCGAGTGCGATTATCGTGCAGTAGACATCAGAAGCACCTTCCGCGGTTATGGGACCGCCAGAGAGCACCTGACGGGAGGCTTCGTTACGGGTTAGGTCGTTACTAATCACGGTCCAGCTTGCGCCTTCGTCTGTGGAGCGAAATACTACGTTTCCAGCGGTCAGCAGCAATTGTGGATCATGCCGCGAAGATAGAACTGGGAATGTCCAGTTGAAGCGATTTGGCCATTCGGCTGGCGCCCTAGATGCGTCAATTGCTGGCACAGGTGAGATGAGTTGTACTTGCCCGCTGCGATGGTCGTAACGCATTAAGCTGCCAGGTCCGCCGGGACTACTGCCGGTGGCGCCAGCGTAAACAATGTCAGGATCAGTGCGACTAACGGCGATATGTCCACTCTCCGCACTTCCGGTGGTGTAGCAGTCTTCCCAGCGGATAGCACCATAGGTGCCATCGGAGGGAACGCTTATAGCACTATTGTCCTGTTGTGTGGCGTACACCCGGTAGGGAAAGCGGTTGTCCACTTCCATCCGGTAGAACTGTGCGGTCGGCTGGTTGTAAATGCTGCTCCACGTCTTTCCGCCGTCCAAGCTGACCGTTGCTCCCCCGTCGTTACCTTCGATCATTCGTGCCGGATTTTGTGGGTCGATCCATACGTCATGGTCATCGTGGTGGGGGGTTGTGAGGACCTCGAATGTATACCCCCCGTCTGTTGATCGGTATACTTTTTTACACAGTGACCATACCTGATCTGGGTCGGTAGGATGGGCGAATACATGCGTGAAATAGAAAGGCTTATCTCTTAACTCGTTATCGTTGTTAACCATCTGCCACGTCTCGCCATCGTTATCTGAGCGAAATAGGCCTCCGTCTTTTGCTTCGATTAATGCCCAGACACGTCCGGTGCGAGCGGGTGATACGGTGATGCCAACGCGGCCTATGGGACCAGAGGGAAGACCTGGGTGATCAGTTAGTTCTTTCCAGGTAGAGCCACCATCGAAGGAGCGGAATATGCCAGAATCGGGTCCACCACTCCTGACGGTCCATGGTTTTCGGATTACTTGCCAGAGTGCAGCGAACAGTACGTGAGGCCTATTCGGGTCCATACAAAGATCCCCGGCCCCGGCTTCGTTGCTACGAAAAAGTATTTGATCCCAAGTCTCTCCGCCGTCGGTTGAACGGTACACGCCGCGCTCTGAATTTTTTCCAAAAGCCCTGCCTATTGCTGATACGAATACTGTATTGGGTTCCTGGGGGTGTATACGGATACGGCTGATATGTCGAGTTTCGGACAACCCGATGTGGCGCCATGACATGCCGTTGTCGTCGCTGCGATATACGCCATCACCGTGAGTGACATCTACTCGTATCTGTGACTCTCCGGTGCCTGCGTAGAGAGTGCGGTTTGATGACGGGGCTACTGCGATTGCACCGACTGAAGAAGTGCGAAAGAATCCGTCAGATACGTTAGTCCAGAAGTGTCCAGCGTCAGTGCTTTTCCAGACACCTCCTGCACAAGCACCGAAATAGAATACTAGAGGTTCAGTGGGATCGCCGGCGACTGCGACGACACGTCCGCCTCGATAAGGTCCGATGCAGCGCCAGTGCATTACCTCAAGTGCGGTGGAGGGATCACTCATTGTTGCGCTGTAGCCGTTGCCACAATCTGGCGGGTAGCTTCGACGACTCGGTCAATCTGGAGCTCATCAATGTGGCGGTTGAGCACTAACCGGACGCGTGGTGGCGGGCGGGGCGTAGCCAGTATGCCAACTGAGCGATA
This sequence comes from uncultured Spirochaetaceae bacterium, assembly GCA_964618015.1. GTDB lineage: Bacteria > Spirochaetota > Spirochaetia > SZUA-6 > Bin103 > CATQHW01. The sequence continues at coordinate 12,081 of CAZTZA010000048.1, forward strand.
GCGCTCAAGAATTTCTTCGGTGGTCCAGCCGAGACGGTGTACATCGAGAACCGCAAAGTTAGTAGGTATGGGCGGGATCAGCAGCTCGATATCGTCTATAGAGGCAAGGTTTTCAGACAGTTTTGCTGCCTTAAGGTGGTCTTCAGATAGCCGTTCGGTCATCTCTTCTATGGCAACGATTCCTGCAGCAGCGATTACGCCTGCCTGTCGCATCGAGCCACCGTGTATCTTACGCGTATTGCGTGCGGCCTCTATAAATTCGGAATTGCCGCAAAGGATTGAGCCGACCGGTGCGCTGAGGCCTTTGGAAACGCAAAACATCACTGAGTCTATATCACGGACTAAATCGCTGACTGGCAGCTGCTGGGCGATTGCCGCGTTAAACAGTCGCGCCCCATCACAATGGACATGCATTCCAGCTGAGTGTGCCGTAGTGGCTACGTTACTCATTTGCCTTGGAGTAAGCGCGCCTCCACCGGTGTAGTTATGTGTGTTCTCAAGGCAGAGCAATCGTGGGTGAGAATTAGGGTGGAAAGAAAGTGTGGCTTGCAGTTGAGTGGGGGTTATTACTCCCCACTCGGTTAAGATGCTCGCTGATTTAATCGGGAACAATGCCTTTGCTATTCGATCGCGATCAGCTGAAAACATGTGGGCGTGTACTTCGTGAACGACCAATCCCGGTGTCTCATCATTTGGTTTACCGTTAGTAAGCTGTAAGTGAGTAATGAGTGCCGTGCTGTTGGCCATGGTTCCGCTAGGAAGGTATAGAGCTGATTCCATGGACAGCCTCTCTGCTGCAATTGCCTCTAACCGGTTAACGGTCGGGTCTTCCGAATGGCAGTCATCGCCTACTTCCGCCGCTTGCATCGCTCGGCGCATTTGCTCGGTTGGATGAGTTAGCGTGTCGCTACGTAGGTCGATAACTTTGTCTTCTGTCATTTCATGCCCCCACACGCCTGGATTAACATTTCCTGCACGATCAGGTCGTGCTCTGGTGAAAAGCGCGGAGCTTGTTCATCTCGAGCAACTCGGATCAATTCCTCTAAATCGCCGATATAGCGTGGCCGTGATTCAATTTCTATATTCTGCCAGCCTTCCTTAAAAGGAGGTTTAGGTGTGCGCAGGCAAAGCTGAACATGTGGCTTGTCTCCGGTTGTAGAGAACTCGATCGGCTCCAGAATGGCGCTGCCACCCAGGCCATGAACCTCCACTCGGCGATGTTCTCCTGATTGTGTCTCCAGAGAAGTGCCTTCAATTACAGCAAGCGCTCCTTCTTCGTGGTAGTTGAAGACGATTACGCCAAGGTCGATGCCTGGAGGCATCGCGTCAAATCCTTTTGCTGAAGAATGGAAGAATGGATGGATCGAGTCGGCTTTTCCGAACATCCAGGCTACCTGATCAAATAGGTGGCAGTTCTCTTCGATCGGGCGAAGTTAATCCTTCCTAACAAGCCTTCTTTTACCCATTTCTGGATAAGCTCCAGGCCTGGATTGTAGCGCCATTGGTACCCCATTTGTATGCATAAACCTGATTTACTAGCCATATCATAAAGATCTCGTAGTTCAGTCACCGAGGTGCCTGGCGGCTTGTCGAGATGGATATGTTTGCCAGCTTCAATTGCACGGCGTGCCCATGGCATAGCCTCCCATGGCCAAGTTTCGATGAATACGATACGGATTGAATCGTCATTTAGGATTATCTCGGGATCTTTAAAGAACTGTACGTCACGCCATGCTTCGCGTCCTCCACGAGCAGTTAACATTTCGGGGTTTGGTTCGTATACACCTGCGAAATCAGCATTCAGGCGTCGCAGTACTGGTTGCGATTCCGGTTGGACCACCTTAGTGGCATGAGTGTGTGCGATTCCAATCTGTCCGATGCGTAATGGCTTGTCCATAAATTTCTCCTACTGGTAGGTTTTCTGAGTAGATATTGTAAATCGATCAGGGTTGTATGGTCTGAGGTTTACTGGCGGGATGGTCCCTGTGACCATGGAAGTGACTGCCTCGCCTGTAGCTGGGCCAAGCGAAACACCTAACGTACCATGCCCGGTAGCAACAATAATGTTGCTGTGAGCTCTCGGCCGTCCGATGATCGGCAGAGTGTCAGGCGCCAGCGGGCGCAGGCCACTCCACAATTCAGCATCTGGGGCGTGACCGTCGAATTGGATTCCTGGGATAAATTTTGTTGTACTATCCAGGATCGCCTGTACGCGTCTAAGCGTAACCGAGCGGTCTAAGCCGGCTAACTCGAGAGTTCCTCCTATCCTTATGGCTTGCGGAAGCGGGGTTATCATAGTTTGTGAGTCTCCCATACTGATAGGTAGTCTCGGTCGCCAGGATGGACGGGTAAATGTGATTGAGTAGCCCTTAGCGGCCTGGATGGGTAAAGGCAGATTTAATCCGACTGCTACGTTGGGGCTCCATGATCCTGCTGCAATCACAATTTGGTCTGCAGTGAATTCACCGTGAGTAGTGAGTACTGCGGTGCCACTGCTGGAGGTGTAAGGTTGTATGTGGATGACGTCGGTATGCTCGATGATCTGGGCGCCAGCCGCACGAGCGTGCGAATATAGAAATTTCACGAAGGGCTGGGGTGCCACATGAGCATCTCCCGGGAATAAAGCGCCGCCAACGATCTCAGTCGAGAGGGCAGGTTCTATATTCCTTATTTCATTTCCAGATATATATTGAAACTTTATACCATGGCGCTCTATCTGGCGTGCTTCGTTCAAATGGTGGCGCAAAAGCTTCTCGCTCATGAATACGTGCAACATGCCATTAGCAGAATAGCCATAGGGATGAGACTCAGTGGCGGTGTCGGTTCCTGTTATCGTTGATAGTTCGGAGTGTAGTTGAGCGCTACGCGTTAGGAATTGCGCCATGTGAGCAGTGGCGGCTTCAGCTCGCTTTGTCCCGGATGAGCGAGTGAATCGCCATA
>CAZTZA010000048.1:15030-15315 GCA_964618015.1 uncultured Spirochaetaceae bacterium
CCTGGGGCTGCTAAAGGTACAGCATGGCTAGGGCAGACCAACCCTTGGTTACCGTAAGAGCATGCGAACGGGCTGCCTACAGTGGTTGATTCAATAACCGTGGTACGGACGCCTGCTTGTGCCAGATAGTAAGCACAGCTCATGCCGATTACGCCTCCTCCTACCACTAGGACATCAGATTTTCGTTCGGTGATCATACTCCAGTGGTACGACGGAGTTGACCACAAGCAGCTGCCACCTTGCGTCCTCTTTCTTTTCTGGTAGTTACGGTCACTCCATGGCTCG
>CAZTZA010000049.1:0-4605 GCA_964618015.1 uncultured Spirochaetaceae bacterium
TGTGCTGTAAGTCTTGCTTGAAGAATTTTCCCTAGCACTCCAGACCGTACTATAGATAACACTTTCTGCATTTCAGGAAAAAAACGCCAACTTTGAAATATGGAGAGTAGTTTTCCGGATTCGTCCCGGGCAGATACCATTGTTTCGGCTTCCTGCAGGGACGTGGCCATCGGTTTCTCACCTAATACGTGCAGTCCAGCTTGGAGTGCTGAGACCGCGTAAGATGAGTGCAAAGGGCTAGGTACTGCAATAACTACGAGCTCTAATTCTGGGTCACCGATAAGGTCACTGAATTCAGCATAAGAACGGCATCCAAAGCGTTCCTCAGCCTCAGTACGTCGTTCGGGAAGAACGTCCTGAACAGCTACGATCGAGAACCGCTCGGGCTGATCTGCAAGGAGGGGGGCATGAATGTTCCATCCACTACGGCCTAGACCGGCTATCGCTGTACGTACGGCAGGGGCATTATTCATATAGGAACATGTTAGCCTATATTTTTGAATATTAAATAGACGGAAACACTTATGAGATCATTTTCTTAAATAATTGTGGAAAAGAAAAAAATTTTAGATCTTAGAGATCCGCCCGGTACCCTTGTCTGAATATTGGGCAGGAGAAGGCGAGTATCACTTTTAATGTTCGTTAGTTTAGAATTCTATGCGGGATGACCCGATCGTCAATTTGCTTTCGGGTGGTAGGTTGTTAGAACGGCAGATTCGCGAACTACGTCACGAATTGATGTGGAATGAGGTAGAGATCCTAAAGTACGTGCTTGCACCAGCAAGTTACCGAGTGCGGTTGCTTCTTCTGGGCCAGCTACCACCGTACATTTACATGCATCAGCAGTTAGGCGGCACAGCAACTCATTGCGTGCTCCTCCTCCGACAATATGCAGGACCTTGAATCGTGTGTTAACAATTTCTTGTAATTTGAAAAAATTGTTTTGGTAAGATCGAGATATGCTCTCAAGAATAAGCCTCACCAATTCTCCTCTTGTTTGGGGAGCAGGAATTCTGTTCGTTTGGCAGTAGCGTTTGATTCGATCTGGCATATCGTTGGAGGTTCGTAAAAACTGAGATTCGTTAAAGTCTACTAAAGTCTCGAGGGAGCGTGCGGAGCGGGCTTTCGATATAAGCAGTTCATATTCCAGGTGAAGTCCATCTAATTGCCATGCTCGCTGACATTCCTGGAGGACCCATAGGCCTGTTAGAATCTTGATGATTCGAAAGGTATCGTTAAAACCGGCTTCATTGGTGAAGTTACCTTGGAATGCTGCATCGGTTAATATTGGTTCGGTTCGTTCTACCCCTAATAATGACCAGGTTCCAGAGCTGATATAGGCCCACGGCTGATCGTTAGTCTCTACTGGAATTGCCGCCACGGCGCAAGCAGTGTCATGCGAACACCCGGCTACCACTGCTACTCCGTCGTCGGTATTACCGACTACCGTTCCTGGGTGCACTATATTCGGCCATGTCTCAGGTCTCAAATTGAGTCTCTTAATTAAGTTAATTGACCAGATGCGAGCGCGAACATCCATCATCTGGCTTGTGCTAGCAAGCGTTCGTTCAGTGAACTCTTGTCCGCAAAAACGATAATGGAAGTAGTCGGCTATCATTAGCCGACTCGATACTTGAGCGGTCAATTCTGGCTCTATAATATGATCTGCAAGCGCTTGATAGATGGTATTAAACTCCCTGCTCTGGCTGCCAGTGATTTCGAACAGCTCACGAGCAGATACCTGTAAGAGTGCTTCCTTCATCATCCCCGTAGTACGAGGATCACGGTAGCAATATGGGTTGCGTACTATCGATCCATCAGGGCCGATAGGAACGTAGTCTCCTCCCCATGAATCAACAGATAAGCTGGCTAATTCCGGACAATCTTGACGAGCAGTTTTATAGATCGTTTGGAGGTGATCCCATATTGTCTCTATATCCCAGAAGAGATGACCTTCTTGCTCACATATCGGTGTTGTAAACCGGTATACTTCTTCCATGGACATGTGGTTGCCGGAGAGTGTTCCGAGCATCGCCCGGCAACTACCTGCACCAAGGTCAAACGATAGGTGTGTGCTTTTCATGGGAATCTGTTCCCATCAAGGGTACTGTACAAGGGAGATGTTTGTATGGATGGAATAACGCGCCCACCCGTAGCCGTTGTCACTGGAGGAGCAGGGGGGATTGGTCTTGCCACTTGTGCTGAATTTCTAAGTCGAGGGTATTCCGTTGCGGTGCTGGATTGCAATGAAGATGGTGTCGCTTTCGCAGCAGATAGTTTAAGAGATTCGGACAGTTCTGTGATGGCAGTAATTGCTGATGTTACAGATAGCATTGCCGTTGATGCTGCAATGGCATCAGTAGTTCATAGCTTTGGTGGGATTGATGTCCTGATTAACTGTGCGGGCACTGCTGATCGTGCACCGGCTGCTGAGATAACTGATCAATCATGGTCCCGTCTTCTTGACATTCATCTGTCGGGCACGTTTCGGTGTTGTCGATCAGCTTTTCAGGCGCTTTGCGATTCAAGTGCTGGTTCTATTGTAAACATGTCTTCGGTGGCTGCTCATACCGGGTTTCCGCTCCGTGCTTCGTACTGTGCGGCAAAAAGTGGGATTGAATCTTTGACTCGATCCCTAGCAGTCGAATGGGCTCAGCATGGTATTCGTGTCAACGCGGTGGCCCCAACCTGGGTTCGCACAGCAATCCTGAAAGAGGCGGTGGCTTCGGGGGCATTAGATGAGGATACGATCGAAGCAATAACGCCGCTCGGCGGTGTTGTTGAGCCTGTCGATGTTGCAAAGGTGATTGCTTTTCTTTCTTCTGCTGATGCAAGAATGATCACAGGACAGTCACTGCTTGTTGATGGTGCTTTTGTAATTAACCCGCATATTTGATCTGCCTTTATGGCTTAGTCTGTCCTCTATCCTTACTGTCTATCTGTGAAATGACCGTATGTTCGTATAATTAGAACCAAGGACATTTTTTCATAGCAATCCTATTGATAGATAGGCTGTCATCCTTAGTTTTTTATGGCATATCCTCAACACAATTCTTGCGAGTGTTGAGCGGATTTTTGGTATTTAGTATGCGTCGGCGTCTCCGTTTTTGGATCAGTAGGTGCCTTTCGCTCTACCGAACATGGTTGGTTTATTCCAACTATTTCCGCCAGCCTTAACCCATAGTGATACAGCCTCAATCACTTCATCACTGCTATCACGAAGATTTCCTAAAGTAATGCGACAGCGTCTGTCGTCAGCGATCAGCGCCTCGTTACCTTCGGCTCCACATAGGTGTGGATGACGCCCTATGTTGTTGCCAATTGAGGATATGATATCTGTAACAAAGCGTGCAGGCCCGGCTATGTTTACAGTCCATGGGGGATTGGCAGCATATTCTATACCTCGTAGGGCGTAGTCGATCGCGTCCCTTTGTGAAATAAGATTTACAGCCGGGACAGTTAGTGAGATGGATTTGTCATGTTGCACCATTTCGGCAAGATCGCGTACTACTCCGTAGTACAAGTGTTGTGCGTAAGCGAGTCGAAAATTACAGATCAACTGTCTTGGGTTGTTGAGTGCCGTCGTTGCAAACGCGGACTCGCGGCCGACGATTGACCAGCCGTAGACTCCGTGAGGACGTAATAGATCCTCTTCACATGAGCCACTGATAGTGCCGTTGACGTATGGTCTCGGCGCATAAACGTTCGTTGAAGAGAAGACGATGATCGTAGAATCTGGATAACGGCAACCTACAAGGTACGGCACAATGCTGTTAACGTGGAATGTTCGGCGATGATCAGTAGCGCTGCCGAACTTAAATCCGATCATGTAGATCACGTAAGGAGCATCGGGTAGTGCCCGAATCTGTTCGGGATCGGTAAGGTCGGTTTGTATGCACCGCACGTTGAGCTGGGAAAGGTGGTTGCGAGTAGCTTGAGAACTAAAGGTAGACGCGATCACAATTTCCCGTTTTACTCCGGCTGCCTCATCAGCTCGGCAAAGCATCTCTGCCAGCTCGGGGCCCATTTTTCCGCTGCCGCCTAGGATGAGCACTCTTCCGGTTAGCCGACGAGCTGCTGTGATTAGGGCTGTTGACGGCTCGGTCATGCACGATATTAGGGATTTCTCATCTTGTACTTCAGTTAAGGTCATGTAATCAGTTCAACCATGGAATGAATGTGTAGTGCCAGCAGGATGTCTGCCCATAGCCGGAATAATGAACGGCCAGGAGTTAAGTCGCTTAAGGTGAATAATAAACGACTAGACTATCGTCATAATTTTTGCAAGACCTCGACTTCAAGTAGCGACCGCAACTGTTTGACCGACCTGAATAATATAGTCTACAGATATCTTTATAAGATATTGCTCAAAATCAGTTTCCGAGTTAGTAATTTCTGGTCGGTTGAACTGTGGTCTTAGTTGAACGGCGTTATATATCCAATCGCTGAGCTCTCCGTTACCAGATAATTTCCTTCGTATCTTAATTTAAGGTCTGATTCTTATCGTGGCTGCACTTCCTGTTTGTGCCGATCGTTCGGCCGCATCGAGGATAGCCATTACTTCATCAGTATCTACCTCAGGAGTTATAAACTTTTCTTCAGAAA
>CAZTZA010000049.1:4615-7194 GCA_964618015.1 uncultured Spirochaetaceae bacterium
TTTCCCATTTAGGAAGGGCATTATGGCGGTAAGCATGGCTGAATAGACCCCGGAAAAATCAACCGTATACGGGGCTACTTGTAAGTCACTCCGTAGCACCCCGCCGTAGACACCATTTCCGGTATAGAGTTCAACTACGCCGGTGCGGCCATCTGAGTAATCCAGTACGATTATTGCGTGCTCCCCGCATGTGTGAGTGGAAACTGTAGAGGCTCCTCGGCCAATGGAAGAAACGAGCATTTCAATTGCGTGCACTCCATACCAAATTAATGAACTTCCTGCTGACGCACGGCTCAGAATACCATGGACATTTACGTGCTGAGGGATAGGTATTGCTTCGCAGGCTTGTTGGAGTTCAGGTGCAAAGCGCAGAGATGATGTTGAGCAAATTCTTAGTCCATATTTATTTATGATTGAATAAATTTTTTTTGCACTATCAATGTTCTCTGCCAAGGGCTTATCAATAAATATTGGAACAGATAGTTCTGAGCAACGCTGTAGGTACGGTAAGTGGAGGGTCGGGTCGTTGATCAATATCATCAACGCGTCAATATCAGAAATAGCCGTCTCAAAGTCATCCGTTACAAGTACGTCCAAGCGTTCTAGCTGTGCTTGGCGTTCGTCTAGTCCTGCAGGGCCTTGAAAGGGTGTCTCAAAGCGCATGCACCGAGTTACGCGAGCACCGGATACCCGCTGGATTAACGGACAGTCCTGCGATTGGAATCGACGAGTGAATTCGACCGAATGAGTTGAGTCGAGACCGATCATGCCGAGCCGAAGATCATTTGCCATGCTTAAGCATCCTAGTGAAATTAAGAATGAGTTTCGTGTGTTTACTGGTCATCGGCATTGCTCATCAGCTGAATCCCTCATAATCTACGAGAACAAGAGAAGGTATCATTTGGGACGGATCAATTCTGATAGGATCATATCACAGAGCCTGGGCATTTTAGGGGGGGCGGTAGCTCTACATGGCGTCCATGTACCGCGAGAACTTTTTCAGTGGCCAATTATCACCCCAGAGGATGAAGAGGCTGTTCTCAAGGTTCTTCGTTCTGGCGAGATGTCTGGCTTTGAGACAACATTGCGTTTTGAGAGTGAGTTCAGTAAATGGCAGGATACTAAATTTGTCCTTGCACACAACACTGGTACTAGTGCTATTCAAGCGGCTCTATATGCCTTAGGTGTACGTGCTGGGGATGAAGTGGTGTGTCAAAGCGCTACTTACTGGGCATCAGCTGCACCAGCTCTTTCGCTTGGAGCTACAGTACGTTTTGTAGACATTAATGCGAATACGCTTTGTATTGATCCGTCAGACTTAAAGCATCGGCTTACGCCACGTACTAAGGTGCTTATTGTTGTACACAATTTTGGACATCCTGCTGACATGGATGCCATCCTCGCTATAACGGAGCCACTTGGCATAGCTGTCTTGGAGGATGTTTCTCACGCTCATGGTGGTCGTTACAAGGGGAAAAAGCTTGGTACCTTTGGAGCAGCTGCTGCAATGTCTGTAATGAGCGGCAAGGCTCTGCCTGCAGGGGAAGGCGGTGTTCTTGTTACCAATGATCGGAGTATTTACGAAAACGCCCTATCGTGGGGACATTACTTGAGGGGGCAGGAAGAGCTTACTGATCCATGCCTACAACGTAGTTCTGGAATTCCTCTAGGGGGCTGTAAAAATCGGATGCAGCAGTTAAATTCGGCGATAGCTAGTGTTCAGCTTAGGCATTTTGATTTTCGCGAACGACGTATTAGGGCGGCTATGAATCGATTTTGGGATTTACTTGATGGTTGTCCCGGTGTACGGCCCCATCGAGTAGACGAAACTACTGGCAGTACGATGGGAGGTTGGTATAGTCCCCACGGGTTATACGTCAGCGAGGAGTTGGGAGGGTTATCACTTAGTCGCTACTTATCGGCTATAGAGGCTGAGGGGGTTGGTCCACTCAAAGCGGGGGTCAATCTACCTCTACATTTACATCCTATCTTTCGAGACCTTGATGTGTACGGACGTGGTAGGCCTACTAATGTCCAACCAAGCGAAGATCTGCCTGTCACTGAAGGAATCTACGAGAGAACTTTTCACGTCCCATGGTTTAAGTATGATAATGAAGAAGTTATCGAACGTTATGCAATGGCGTTTTGGAAGATTTCTGCTCATGCTGAGGAGCTGCTTTCAGATGACACGGGAAATCCGCCAGAATTCGGAAAATGGCCAGGTCTATTGTCTGATAAATAATTTAAATCCTATCATGTTGACCTGTCATTAAAGAAATATTCCACGGTCAAATGCTATTAAATGAGAATTAATTTTAGTCATCGCCAAGTTTAAGTGCTTCGTGCATCCTGATTTGTCGTATTGAAGATCGAAATATTAGACCGCCGGCGACAATAATAAATAGCGATAACAGATAGAATCGGAAGTAGTCGCTACGCAAAGCGACCACTTGAAATGGTAAAATATTTTCCTTGATAGAGCCAGCAAGTTGAAGAAATGGAACGTACAAAACAGATGCTATCTGTCCAATAATAAGTCCGGCGATAATAGAATATCCACCAACTATAATCTGCTCGAT
>CAZTZA010000049.1:7204-14518 GCA_964618015.1 uncultured Spirochaetaceae bacterium
GTAAACCTAACGCACGAATCAGTCCAAATTGTAGTGTTCGTTTCTTAAGAGAAAAAACAAGGAAAAGTACATAGCCAGTAAGAGTCACTACTGTAGCAGTGAAAAAACTAAATGTAAGGACGCCATTAGTCCCTTGGAGTAATGGATCGTTTTTTGCAAGAATATTTACCTGGGCAGTATCACGTAGTTCTAAGATATAAATTTCTCTGTCTACTAAAGCTGAATAGAAAGGACCTCTTTTAGTTTCCTCGGATAATTGCATCCATAATTCATACGGCTCAGTGGCCATTCTCGAAAAAACGTATTGAAAGTTACTGACACCAAAGATTGAGGATGGGCCGTACGCAAACGATGGCCAGTGATCAATAAACCCCAGAACATACATTTGTAACGGTTGTTGTCCTTTCCAAGATATCTGTACAAGATCACCAATTTTAATACCAATATTATCCCTAGCGTAAGTGGAAAGCAGAATACCTGAATTGGTATTCCCTAAAAGGTTGAGATACGTATGTATATGTTTTGGTAAAAGATCATCGCGGAACCAAGCGATTCGGCCAAATTCATAAGGATTAATAGCAAGAATTTCAATATTTGTTCGGATGTTTCCTGGTATTATCATTCTAGCCGAGGAATTCCTATATACAGTGGTTAAATGTTCCACCCCAGGTAAATTAGAAAAGAGTTCCAAGGGCGGAGCTTGAAACTGAACAGATTGGGCGATTCCAATAACATCAGTTGAAGAATCCATGGAATCAATCTCTCCATCTTCAATGGAAGAATCATTAAGAAATTCTGGTTCGAGGACGATATCTGCGCCAATATTAAAGGAAATGTTATCGTGGTAGCTTTGATTGATTGTACGAGCAGTAATGCTTGAAACTAAACCTACTCCAAGCGTAAGAATTAGAAACATCATCGCAAAACGTTCGCGATCACTAGAACGAGATATTTGTATCATTCCGGAATATATAATAGGTGACCAAAATCGGGCTCCAATTTTAAATATGAAATTAATAACGATCGGAAACAGACGAAGTGAAAATAACGCCATTCCTAGGATAAAAATTGTGGATGCTATAAAGAGTAGTGGATCGAGTGGTAAAGGATCTTCAGATATTGAATTCTGAATTTTGTAACGATGCTGAAAGGAAAAAAATGCATATCCAGCAATAGCAATTAGGAAAACATCTATCATGTAACGTTTCCATGTTGTAGAAGGTGCAAGTTCGGAAGAATTTATTGATCTTTTTGACAAGGAAGTTCTGGTTACGGTAATTAATGGAATAATAAGCGATCCCATAAAGATGAGCAGTCCAGCCAAAGAAAAGGCCAGTATTTTCCAGGTGATCAATATATCAAGGGGAGGGCGGTTAACAAAATCAAGGAATCCGTTTGAAGATCCCATAACTCGAACAATTAAAATTGCTAGGGGAATGCCTAATATTAAACCGAGAAACCCTAGAATAGTAGATTCAAAAAGGTATGCCATTAGTAGTTGATTTTTTGATGCTCCGCGGCTTTTTAGTACCTTGATATCTGATCTGTCGGCGTCTATGAGCATTTGTGATAACATCGCTACAAAAAGAAATACGATTAATATTGATGGAATTTGTAAGAATGTTATCGTGTTCCGAAGGTTTGCTGCTCGTTCTATATATTTTTCGAGTAATTTTGTTATAGGTAATCGAAAACGAATTTCTCGAGGATTTGATAAGCGTTGATACTCAGAATGCCGACGCATAATATTTTGAATATTTTGTATTTTTAATTCATGATAATTAATTGCGAAATACCAATATGCTCGTGTGAGGTTTCGTGTCTCCGTCCATAGGAAGTCTTCCTCAAAATCTGAAAAATCTATGAGATAACTACTTGAAAGTTGGGAAAAACGAGTGAACCAGAATAGATCTTGTGGATCACTTTTCTCGAAAATACCTACTATTTCTATTTTTAAGCGCGGAGATTGACCGACGAGATCGTTTAATTGGTAAATTTTGTTTAGTTGAAGGTTCATTTTCCAGAACGCTTCTTCTGTTACAATTGCTTCATATACTTTTTTGCCATTATCAACCGTCGTTTGTTCATCGGTTCTATTATTTGATTTGAACATACGTCCGTGGGTTATCGTTGAATGTCGTTCGATATGTTCAATTGCTTCAACTCTTGCGAAAATTTTTTTGTTTCCATTTTTTACGGGACGTAAATCGTAAAGATGGTCCATACGGAGTTGGCGCATTTTTGCTATTAGGGGTACCCGCAAGGCTGGGACTAGCCGGTCATTTAGATCTTTATTAATTGCCTCAACATATGGTGCCCGTTGTTTTCGTTCACGTAATTCATATAAATCTACCTCAAGTTTTGCAATTCCGGGATAGGATCCTGTTTCGTCCTGATGACGTTCTATGTCTCTAATGAGCAATCTTTGTATTACACCATCGGCATACATCGGGATCGAAGATAGGAGCGCTACGCCGAGCATTGCTGCTGCGACTAAAGCTATGGATAGCCAGCCACGTCCTCGAATTCGACGTGCAAGCAGTAGTAGGCTCAGCGGAGAACCACTATTTCGCCGGGCTTGAGGCCGTCGGTAATCTCTACTCGAGTCGCTGTAGTAAGACCGGTAGCGACGTTACGTTCGACCGGCAAGCCATCCTCTAGGACAAAAACGTAAGTTCGGTTTAGATATGCCTTCATCGCATGGGTTGGCAAAACGATAACGTCGTCTCGACGATCAGTAATCATTGTCGCGGTTCCGCTCCAACCGCTCGATAATGTGTCAATTGGTGCATCTACCCGTATCAGAACTATCTCTCGATCTTTTTTAGTAATGTCGCGTGGGGCGTTTCGTGGGGTCCTGACTACTACGCCGTCATACACTTCCCCCCGGAGGTTTATTTTAACTTCAGTTCCAATAAAAAATTCATCATCGTGTTGTCCTTGGTAAGCGAATAGTAAGTCAAAAGGGTCGGCAATCTGGATGACTGTTTCGCGTTCGTTAATAGGATCTCCGGGAAGTAGGCTGGTGACGTAAACCACCTTCCCAGTAAACGGCGAAAATATTGTTGACTTAGATAATTCAGTTTCTATTTTCTGCAACAAAAGTTGCTCTAACCGAACATCGAGCCGATTAAGTTCTATCTGGAATTTGTCCTGCCCAATCACTTGAGTTCGATTTAGCGCAAGCTCCGCTTTTTGTAGTCGGATGTGTTGTCGGTCAAGGTCGAAGCGCAACCCATCGGTATCAAGAGAAGCAAGAATTTGCCCCCGGACTACATCGTCTCCTATGCGTACTAGTATTTCCTTCAGGTGCCCCGAGCGTTGGTCGAATTTTAGTGCAGTCTGTGTTGAGTAGACGATTGTTCCGCCGACGATAATGCGCCGTTCGATAGTTCCTCGCTCAACCGTCACTGTGCGATAGGTGATTGGCGGAGGCTCAACTAGTGGCGGAGTCAAAATTGGCTCTTCCTTCGGCAGTAAAAAACAGCTGGTAAGGAAAATTGCGCCGGAGATTAATGTTAAGCGAACATGAATTCTCCATCGACCAGATTGATTCAACATCGATCGCATGGAAACACATTATGAAGTAATTCAGTGAGATGTGTATCCCATAGAATAGAATTCGATTTTGGTCCGAGTAATCTATTTCCTTTCGCTGATGGAGACGTGGTTTTTCCAATGTTCGCTAATTTGTGAAGGAGGCATTCTTGCTGTTAAGTAGATGAACGACGAATCCTAAGGGTCGAGTAGCACAGGTTTCTGGAGGAAAATTGTCAGCCAGGTATTCAGCTAACTTTTTTTGACAGGATTTTTTTCAGGAATATGTGTAAGCAGTTAACATGTGAGAGAGACGTATACATGGTCGCCTACGCTAAACTTGGCCACGGCGCTAGTATGAGCTGTAATTTCAAGCGATTCGTGCTCGTTAGGGAGTTTGATTCTCAGCTCGCGTAATTCACCGAGAAATCTTTCAGACACCACTATCCCGCGGGTAGTTGCTTGGCCCCGTGGCCTATTTAGCAGATATATCTGGCTTGGCCTAACCGAAGCCAAATATTCTCCTCCAACTTCAAGCGGTTGTATCGTAGTGATTGGGCCTAACGGTGAAATCCATTCAGTTCCATTCTGGTGGACTCGGATCAGGTTGGTCTTACCTAGTAGGCCGGCAACGAAATGATTGTTCGGCTGCCAGTAGATCTCTTCTGGAGTGCCTTCTTGTTGGAGGAACCCCGAGCGCAAAACAGCTATACGATCTGCTATGCTAAATGCTTCGTCGCGGTCATGTGTGACAAATATTGTGGTGGTTTTACGTTCTGATAGAACCGTGCGTAGTTGATCGATGAGTTGTGCTTTTAGCGGTCCGTCCAGGTTGTTGAAAGGCTCATCGAGGAGAAGTATTCGTGGTTGGGGAGCCAGCGCTCGAGCGATTGCAGCTCTCTGGGCTTGGCCGCCAGAAACCTGATGCGGAAAACGATTCTGTGCATCGGTAATCTGTACGCAGTCAATTATTTCGTCAACTCGTTTTCGACGCTCACTTTCGGTCAATCTATGCAAGCCAAATGCGATGTTCTGCCGGATCGTGAGGTGGGGTAGAAGTGCGGTATCCTGAAATACCACGCCTACGCCGCGGGCTTCTGGTGGCAAGTAGTGTCCTTTGTCAGCAACTCTCAGTTCTCCAAGAATAACCTCGCCGCAGTCTAGCTGCTCGAATCCGGCGATTATGCGTAGAAGAGTTGTTTTACCGCTGCCACTCTCTCCGAAGATGGCGACGGTATCGCCGGGTGCGACGGTGAGGGAAACATTATTGAGGGCCGGTGCCGAACTGCCTTTGAATTGTTTGCTAACAGCGTTAAGTATGAGGCCGCTGATTCCACGAGTGGGCAGGTCAGGTGCGCGGCGTAGCTGCACGGTCGCCTGCTTCTGCGGGCAAGGCGGCCTGCCGATTGGTTGCTGCCACTATACGGTTGAGAATCAAAACTGGAACCAAGCCGCAGATTAAAATAACGATCGCAAATGGTGCCGCTTCGGCAAGCTGTTCATTCCCGGCCAAGCGGAATACGTTGGTCGACAGTGTTTCTATTCGAAACGGACGCAGAATTAACGTAAGCGGCAACTCCTTAAGCATTTCAACAACAATTAAAGTGGATGCCGTGAGGACTGCAGGGCGGATGTTCGGGAGTACTACGTGTAGCAAGCCGCTTCCTGGGCTGTGTCCCAGTGCCTGACTAACTTCGTTGAATCGTTCTGGGATGCGCGTGAAACCAGATTCAATTGCATGGTATCCGATTGCAAAAAATCGTGTGATATACCCTCCGACCAACGCCAGGCCGGATGCGGTCAATATCAAACCAGGAGAGACTCCGAAAATAGTTAGGGCTACTCCCTTGAGCTGGTGGTCTATCCACGTATAGGCCGTGGCAATGCCAACAGCTAGAACAGCTGCAGGTACCGCATAGCCAGCTGAAGACCACTGGGATAGGACTCCAATAAAACGTTCTTTGCGTATTCGGTTGGTATAAGCAACTAAGGTAGCAAGAAGGATTGTGAATACTGTCGCCACGGAAGCCAGGCTTAAGCTCGTGGCGGTCAGCCTTAAGAGTTCGGAATTAAAGAACGACGTAGTCATGCGGTGAGTGGCCCACCATGCCAATTGTCCCGCTGGTAGAGCGAATCCGGTGATCACCGGCAGTAGGCATGCCGCTGTTGCGACGAGAGCTGTTCGTCTAGGAAGAATTCGTCGTAACAGAGGGCGGACGTGCAGGATCGTAGTGGTGAAGCGTGCTGCGCCACGGTGGCGATGTTCTATGGTTTGTAGGACGGCAATGATGATTAGCATCAGGGCGCCTAGTGCCAACGCGATCCGAACATTACCTAATCCAAACCAGCCGCGAAAAATACCGATTGTCAGCGTATCTACTCCGAGGTAGTGTGACGCCCCGAATTCACTGAGTGTCTCCATCGCCACTAGCATCACCCCGCCAACCAAGGCTGGGCGTGCAGCTGGCAATGCAGCCCGAAAAAGCGTTTCTATTCCTGAGTTTCCGAGGCTACGAGTTACCTCCAGGAGGCCGGCGCCTTGGTGAAGAAATGCTGCACGAGATGTGAGATAGGTGTATGGATAAAATAGTGTTGTAAGAATAAAGGCTAAGCCGCCAAAACCGCGTAGAGAAATGGTCGGATAGGTGCCAGGGCTTAACTCTATCACCTCGCGAAAGAAAAGTTGCACAGGGCCTGTGTAATCGAGTAGGCCCGTGTATGCGAGGGCGCCAATGTAGGTTGGAATAGCAAGCGGAAGAACAAGAAGCCATGATAGGATGCGCCTCCCGGGAAAGTCGTAGACGGTCACAAGCCAAGCGGTGCCAATACCAACTACGGCGCAAAGAATAGCAACGAGGATGACCAGGGCGACGGTAGTGCTGATGTAACGCGGGAGTACCGTTTGCAGCAGATGCTGCATTTCGGATGAGAAGAAGTCTCCGAGATGAAAAAGGACTACGGCCAGTGGGATTCCTATAAGCGCGGTGACTATCACGGGTGCTGCAATCCAGCCAGTAGAGGCGTTTTTACTTTTCTGGAATTTTCGTTCTATAGCTCTGCGGCCCATGCCTCTTGGGAGCCGCAGCGCTAGCTGTTCACCCATGCGTAACCCTACTGATATCATATCAATGAAGGTTTGTTAAGTCATTATATGTGTATTTAGGAGATCAATGAGTAGATGGCGTAGATTTCTTGTTCATATGGCACGATGTATCACTGAAATTCATCTATCGCCAACCTACGTTGTCAAAAATCTTTGTCGCGTCTGAGTTGAAGTCGCCTAGACGACGCACGGGAAGAGCGTCAGCATTAAAAGTGCCCCATGACTCTAGAAGAGGGGAGGGACGAACACTCGGATTGACTGGATATTCAAAATTTGTAGCTGAGAATTGGTTTTGTGCCTCAACGCTTGTGAGGAACTCTAGTAGCTTTACTGCGTTTTCGTAGTTCTTGGCACTGTCAGTGACGGCAGCCCCACTAATATTGATATGGGTGCCACGTCCTTCTTGATTTGGGAAGAAAACCCTGACTTGATCTCCAACCACACGCTCGTACTGATCGCTGGAATTGATAAGACGCCCTATATAGTAGGTGTTGACCAAGGCAAGGTCTCCCTCACCGGCCACGACCGCCTTTACTTGGTCACGATCGTTGCCTTGGGGAGTACGAGAAAAGTTGGCAACTATTCCTGATGCCCAGGCTTCGGCCTCCGCGTGACCGTTGTGCGCGATTATCGACGCTAGGAGCGATTGGTTGTAAATGTTCGAAGATGAGCGG
>CAZTZA010000050.1:0-5221 GCA_964618015.1 uncultured Spirochaetaceae bacterium
CGACCGTGACTCGTTCCATGATATCTATCTCAGAGGGAACTGAAGCAGTCTCTTCCTCTTGCTGGCGCTGCTGCTGAACCAGCTTCTCTGCGTGCTCTTCAAATCTATTGCGGGAATATGGCCCTCGCTTGCCACCTCTTCCACGTGATCGATTTGGACGCCGCCCAGGGGGTGGGCCCGAAGGAGCAGGTCCCGAGCCAGAAGAGGGTCCGCCTCGCCCTCGCCCCGGACCTCCCGGACCTCCTGGACCTCCTGGACCCCTAAAACCCCCTCCTGGACCTCCCGGCCCCCTTGGCGGCCTAAGACCCTGAGGAGGACGAAATCCTGGTGGCGGTGAAGGACGTTTCTCGAATGATTGTCGTGCAGTCACCGGACGAGGATCTCTCTTGGGCAACTGGAACGGCTGATGGAGGGGATCAATTCGCGGACCTGAATCAGAAGCAGATGACGACGAATCCTTTTCCTGGACCCGTCCCGTTGGTGCCTCCGGAGGAGGTTCTGGTTCTACCAAGCGTCGGCGAATGACTACTTTACGTTTAACCGGAGGAGGAGCCACTTCGCCTTCGGCTGGAGAAGATGCTACAGGTCGTTTTTTTATTAGAGTGACCTTGGGCCTCAACTTTTGACCGGATTCTTCGTTGGAGGGCTGGTTCTTCTCTTTAGACTCGTCTTTAGGCACCTCTCTACCTCCCCTTTACGCTTCGTCCGTCGCCGGTTCCTCGATCTCCTCTACGCTCTCATCGAGTAATTTACGTTTGGTTACTACGTCGTCTTCACTAAGACCATCTATTCCCGTAAGATCTTCTCCCGACATAACCATAAGCTGTTCCGCCTCATCTATTCCTGCTGTTAACAAGACATCAGTAATTCTCTTTTCTAAGCCCAGTTCTGCGACCGTCGTAATCTCTTCAACGGACTCCAGCGACCCGCCCGAGTCAGATTGTTCTGCATCGTTTGCCAGCTGTTCATCAATAACATCCGGATATATATCCATGGTTGAATCTTCTTCTACTATCTCCACCGTTTCGTCGATAAGGTTACGGATTGTAGAAACATCCTCTGAGGTTAACCCACGAGTAGTAGCCAAAGCTTCATCTGACATCTCTACCAGATCCTCTATCCGCTCGATTCCCTGGTCTGCCAATGAAATTGCTATTCTCTCCGGGACTCCGGGAAGCTGTGCAATTTGATCGATCTCTTGTTCACCGTCCTGATTGAATAATGCGGCCGCTTCCTGCGCGGCCGCTTCCTGTTTGGAATTACCCTCAATACTCATCTCGGCGACCTGAGCCCGTGTCTTAACATCAATATTCCAGTCAACGAGCCGATTTGCTAGGCGCACATTTAATCCTTGCCGGCCGATGGCCAACGAAAACTGTGAGTCTTGCACCACAGCTAACGCATGTCGCGTAGCTTCATCAACAATCACAATCTCTTCAGTCTCCGCAGGTTGCAAAGCATTGCGTATAAATGAGGCTGGATCAGGATCATAATTAAGCACGTCGATCTTTTCGCCCTCTAACTCACGAACTACAGCTTGAATGCGTACCCCGCGCATGCCGACACAAGCACCGACCGGATCCACGTCATCTCTTGTCGAATAGACAGCCATCTTTGTCCGGTAACCAGGTTCGCGGACCATTTTGTAGATTTCTATGGTCCCATCGGAGATTTCAGGCACCTCTAGCTCAAAAATCTTGCGCACAAACTGTGTGTGCGTACGAGAGAGGATAATCTGCAGTCCGGTTGGAGTCTTTTCTAATTCGTAGATCAACGCGCGGATACGATCGTTAGGCTGATACACTTCCCGAGGACTCTGGTATTTACGAGGCATTATGCCTTCAGCTTTACCCAAATCAACAAAGATAGCCCCATTACGTTCTCGTTGGTGATAGCCAATTATCATTTCGCCAACTTTTCCCTCGAATTCCGAGTAAAGGGTGTCCTTCTGTATCTCACGGAGAGTTTGACGTGCGCGTTGCTTGGCACTCTGGATAGAGACGCGATCAAAGTCCCGGGGATTGATCTCAATGAGCAATTCATCGCCGATCTCGGCTTGATCGCTATGGGTAAGCGCATCTTCAAGACCTATCTCCGTCACTGGATCATCAACCACAACAACGATCCGCTTCTGTGCGTAAATAGTTACTTCAGTGGCATCATCATTGATTTGGATAACCGCGTTCTCCGACGTGCCAAACCGACGCCTATAGGCTGCCAGCAGTATATCCTCAATTGTCTTGACGATTAGGTCCTCAGATATTCCACGGTCTTGCACTAATTGTCGGATCGCTAGTGCCATTTCACTAGACATTGAATTTCTCACAACCATGGCCGTCATTCATTGCGTCGCTCAATCGTCCCTTCCTAATATGTTTAGTCTCTATCTTCCGTTCTTCAAGCCCAACGCCCAGCGTCAATATGCCCTCATCGACAGTCATAATTATCCCCTGGATCCAGCAGTCATCAACGAGAACTTCTACTGAGCAGCCGCAAAAGATCTCATATTCATGCAGAGACTTAATCGTACGGGTTGTTCCAGGTGAACTGACTTCTAACCGAGCATCCTCAGCTCCCGGAATAAGTGCCAATCGGTAGCGTATGGCCTTAGCCAACTCTGCGCAGTCATCCACCGTCATGCCGGAAGCACGGTAAACGACCACTCTAACTGCGCTGCGCCGCGAAAGACGAGCAGCATCTATCTCAACTAAATCAAATCCGTAAGACCTAATCGTTGGTGCAACTTCCGCACGAACCTGATCGACAAAACCATAGCCATCAGAAGCTACTCCCTCGGGCACATAATCACCCGAAAAAGAATGCGACGAAACATCTGTTAAACCTGAAGAAGACGTGGCGTTGGTAAAAGCATCACTACGATCAGCGTCTCTATATCGGCCGTTAACCTTCACGTCACCTCCCTGCTTCTGTCGCGGTCCGAGTAAGTGCCTCGGACATAAAAAAGGAGCCGAACGTCTCGACTCCCCAACCTACGATCCTGGCAATTTGACGCCTAAATGGCACCAACAACCACTGACGTCACTCTAGAACAGAGTACCCGTGCAGGTCAAGACCAGTGCCCAAGGAATGGCGTCAAAACAGGGCTTCTATTTAGTCGTCGACAAGCTACTAAAGAATGTCGGTTAAAAGGCATTAACCGAACTCATGAATCAATGCGGCTCTGCCACTCTTGCAGTAAATTGAGCGCATCGATTGGGCGTAGTCTGCTAACATCTACGCCCTTCAATTCCTCAATTATCGAAGTTTCATTGAACACCGAATTGTATTGAAACAACGGTGCTTGTCCGACCTTCCTTTCAGACGCCGATGCCAGTGACTCCGTCGGGGTATTGCCCCCGTTCTCTCCATCAAGATAGATCGCCGCTAGTTCGCTAACAGCTCGTGGTATACCTGCCATTCGAGCTACGTGAATCCCATGAGAACGGTCTGCGGGACCATCAACCACCGTTTTCAGAAAAACTACGTCACCACCTTGTTCCGTGACTGCCATGGACCGGTTAGATAGATCCGGGTGTTCTAATTTTGTTAGTTCGCGAAAATGGGTGGCAAACAAAGTCTTGGCTCGAACGTCTTCTATCAGGTATTTCAGAACCGCCCGTGCGATCGCAAGTCCATCATCACTTCCTGTACCGCGGCCAATCTCATCCATGATTACTAGACTGGAAGGACGTGCCAGGCGAAGAATACGTGCCGTTTCAGCCATTTCCACCAAGAAGGTAGACTCTCCTCGAGAGATGTTATCACTGGCTCCCACACGACAATAGACAGCATCTATCATTCCAAGACGCGCCTGCTCAGCAGGAACAAACGATCCCATTTGGCTCATGATCACAATCAGCGCTGCTTGCCGCAAGTAGGTGGACTTTCCCGCCATGTTGGGACCAGTCAACAAAACTACGCGCTCAGGACTTCCTATTTCAACGCTGTTCGGAATAAACATACCCTTAGGTAACGCGGCCTCTACAACCGGATGACGTCCCTCATGAATTTCCAAAATATCATCATCGACGAACGTAGGCCTTGAGAACCTGTTCTCAGTAGCGGAACTAGCAAGCGACTGCACTAAGTCAACTCGGGCAACCGTTTCAGCTAGACGCAGTAGACTTGGCGCGTGTTTAGCAACCTTAACGCGAAGTGCATTAAGCTGAACAAGCTCAATTGCTTCACGTTCAGCTTCTGCACGCTTAGTTCTAGCGTCTAGGTTCATAAGATGTTCGGTGGTAAACCGCTCCGACCCAACAAGACTCTGCCGTCGAATGAAATTTTCCGGCACTCGTTTCAAATTTGCTTTGGTGATATCAAAAAAATAGCCAAGAACTCTATTTTTCTTTAAGCGAAGCGTTGGGATGCCCGTCTGGGCTGAAACCTCATTTAAATATTCTGACAGCTGATCCTGTACGGCAACTACGTCAGACTGAAGACGATCAAGATCGGCAGAGTGACCAAGCTTGATCGCCGGGCCGTCAGCCTCATCAGAGAGGGCGTCGCCCAAGACAGCAAGTAAAACTTTGACCCGCGACAAACATTTCCTTAATTCCTGAGCCATGAGAGGAACGACTTTCGAGAGAAGTTCAGATAGCACCTGAGCACACTGAAGACAACTACGAATTGCAAGCAATTCTCTTAGCTCAGACCTGCCAAGTGAGCATCGCGACGTTAAACGTTCCAAATCTCGAAAACTATCCAGCTCCGATCGGAGGCGAGAGAGTTGATCCTGGTCACTAAAAAGTGCTGCAACGCAATCGAGGCGCTCTTCTATTTCATTACGATTACGAAGAGGAGCAAGCAAGGATCGGCGTAGCAGGCGCGCTCCTACTGATGTGCGTGTCCGGTCCAGCGTCGATAGCAAAGTATGCTCTCGCCCACCATCTATCAAATTTCCGGAAAGTTCTAGATTACGTTGTGTAGGCTCATCGATACGAAGATTAGTATCCGGTGTTTCTACTACTATGTCGGTTATGTGAGGAACATCGTGTAGAGCATGTTCCTTGATAAATCTTACTAGAGCACCAGTAGCTCGCACTTCAACGTCAGACCGCTCCAATCCAAATGAACGGAGATCGACCACGTTGAAATGGCGACACAAGAGGTCATAATTATTCTCCAGTCCAAAATGCCAGTCGGGGTAGCGATTGAGAACTAATTCAGGATGCTCAGAAAGCACTTTTTCAACCGGAAGACCTGAATCTATCAGGCTTTC
>CAZTZA010000050.1:5231-14296 GCA_964618015.1 uncultured Spirochaetaceae bacterium
GCTTTCCTGCACAATTAATTCACGCGGGGAAAGCCGTTGAATCTCGTCCCTCAAACGCAGTTCAAGCTGATTACTAGGCAGCCGAGATGCACGCAGCTCTCCAGTAGATAAATCGGCCCATGCTAGTGACAGAGCTACGCCCCCATCCGCCAAAGCGACTAAATAATTATTACATGCGTGATCCAATAATTGTTCGTCGATGATTGTCCCTGGAGTAACAATCTCAACGATACGTCTCTCACTGAGACCATTATCCGATTGCCCAATCTGCTCACAGATGGCAACTCTTCTTCCGGCTCGCAGAAGTTTAGCCAGATAAGTCTGTGCAGCATGATGTGGGACGCCACACATCGGGATTCCGTTACGTTGCGTCAACGCGATGTCAAGAATTGGAGCTGCTTGTTCTGCGTCCTCAGCAAACATCTCATAGAAATCGCCTAGACGAAAAAAGAGAATCGCACCAGGCTGAGATTCCTTAAGGCGAATATACTGCGCCATCATCGGGGTCGGCTTTTTCATGAGCCCAAAGGAGTATAGCTATTTCTCAATTAGGAGCGCTGCTTCATCAAGAGAAAAGATGCTTCAAATTCAGGCCTGATGCTCAAGATAATCCTGCAATACAATTGCTGCTGCCATTTGATCGATACGGCCCGGGTTAAAACGATTAACTCTCGCATAGTTGCGACCTAATATTCGGCCAGCCTCGCGACTGCTAAACTGTTCATCCCACGTGCAAGCCGATATTCCCTTCTGTTGAAGAGCCCTCACCGTCGACTCTGCAAGCACACCGATTTTCGTTGGTGTACCGTCAATATTTATCGGTTGTCCAACAACAACCATCGTGACGTCATGCTTTCTACAGGCAACGCAAATGGCCTCCAATAATGCACCTTCCGACGTGAACCGTAAAACAGAATGCGGTGAAGCTATAATACCTATAGGATCAGAAATAGCTAAACCCACACGCCGGGTACCCACATCAACACCTAGGACCCGGCCCTTCATATCAACTACGGGCAGCTCGGCGAGCAAGTTCAGCTATCACCTTGTCAGTCACATCAATTTCCGGTCGCCAAAACAGAAAGTCCTGTGTGTGTCGCATGATTAAAGCGTAACCACCAGCCTCAGCAACGTATTGGATTGCTAGAGTAAGCTCTATAACAAAAGCGTCTGATGTCTTCAAACCATTCAGTTCATGTAAAAGCTGTTCGTCTTTGATGCGCACAAATTCCAAGAGAAACTTTCGAAGATCAAAGAGTTCAGTCTCCAATTGAAGAACTAGAGAACGGTCACTCGTTTGTCTAGCGAAAAGTAGAGCCTGATCCAAATTGCGAATCCTCTCCTCAATAGCATCTCTCTCAACAACTACATCTTTTCGTCGCTCTTCATATGAACGGAGGGCGTTCGACTCACGAAAATGAGCGCGTACTATCTCATCAAGGTCAACAATTCCGATACGAGTAATGATCTGTTCCTGACCGATTAACGAAACCGAAACCAAGAGAAACGCCACGATCGCCGACAGAACTAAGAACCGTCGAAAAATCATCAATCTTCTAGAAGTTATCGCCGCCGAAAGCCAGGACAAAATTCATGCCCCCAAATGTACCCAAATCATCATTTCCTCCCGGATCAATGATTTTTCCATCTTCAAAACGAAAAGGTTTGGCCAGATAGAAACGCAACGGCAACTGAGGAATTGCGAAACGCAATCCAAAACCTGTACTAAAGTAAACGTCGTCTAATGCGGTAGCGCCGATCGCCCCACGATCAGTCCAAAGCAGAGCTGAGTCAAGAAATGCCACACCCCACACAAGTTGCGGGTCGAGCGGCGCCCTCAACTCTATCTTACCCTCCCAACGCGCTTGACCATCGATTACTTGTTCCCAACCACGACCGATCGAATTCCCGTCTATGACAAGCAGGTCTTCCGAAGAGGTCACTTGATCCCAGCAGAGCCCACCCGACTCATCCAAAATGCTGCATCGGCGCAACTGTGGAAGTATCACTGAGAAGCCCGCATGACCCGCAAGAATCAGTTTAACGTCGAAACCGTCAGAAATAGGAACATCTAAAATAGTAGCATATCCCTGTGCTCGACTATTCAGGAGAACATAGTGACGATCACCCGATAGGAAACCTCCGGTTAAGATCACATCTTGACTCAACAAGGTTCCATCGGTCGGATTAAGGAAAAAGTCCCGTCGGTCCCAAGTCAATGAAGCGGAGAGAGTGTTTACAACGCTCCACCGCTGAAACTGATCTCGTATAGCTTTATCGAAAGGACGGTTTACCTCTGGATCGTACCGCAAGAATTCAAGTCTAGAATTGAATCCCCCATTAACGTTTATCCAGCCGTAGAACGTATCAAACCGAAAACCGCTAGACACCCCAGCTGACAACGCGAACGTGTCGTACTTCATCGTATACTGTTCTGGGATTAGGTCACCCGAGCTGTACTCATCATTAGAAATGAAAGGATCTGGCACGGCGTATTCAAATTCGTCATCTGTAAACACAGGATGCAGCACATCTTGAGGGACCCGTAAGACTACTGAATGTTCACCTCCGACGGTGACACCAGCCGACCAAGGCAAACCAAGAAGCCAAGGTTCTTGAAAATTCAACGAAACCGACTGCCTAAGCTGCGAAGCGAAAAGGTCAACGCCTACAGTCTGACCAAGCCCCCGAAAATTCCTCTCTGACCAGCGCACGAATCCAGACAAAGGAAAATCTCCGCCAGAAAATGTAGCACCGAAACCGATGTCAGCAGTCTTTGTTTCTTCGACAGCAATGTTGACGTCGATTAAGCCTGGCGAGCTACCTGGAGGTGTGTCCGGCTCTACCTCAGCAAAAAACTGCAGATTGTAGATGTTCTGTAGACCACGGATAACAGCAGTACGGTTGAAAACATCTCCGACCACAAATGGAAGTTCACGACGAATCACGTGCTCTTGCGTTTTCTCATTACCAGTAATAGATATGTTTTCGATGTGAGCGCCATCCCGTTCGGAAATGGTAATCAAAACCAGTAGTTTGCCTTGTTCCTCGTCACGAAGAAATTCCTTCTTAAATTCATTGAAAATATACCCATTTTCGAAGTACATCTCCTGAACCCGTAAGTAGTCCAGGTCAATAGTGGCAAGATTGACCGGCCGATCGGGGCGATGGCGAATCAAAGCTTGTAACTCTTCATTAGAAAAAACGGCATTCCCTTTAAACTCGGTTCCTAAGTAACTAAAAGAACGCCCTTCAACTACATTCAAGGTTAGCGTTAGCAGATCTTCACCTGCCTGCTCGTCATGTTTTATCTCTCGACCCACTGCCTCCACGGCAAAATTTATATAACCGTTGCTACGGTAATAGTTAATTATCTGCTCGATGTCGAGCTGAAATACTTGCTCAGAGAACAGTCCGCGCTGAAGCAATGCCCTCTGCCTGGTACTCATCTGATTACGTAACGTGCTCGCAGAAGCAAAGTCGTTGCCCACAAACCGGATTTCATCAACTACTGTTCGAATCCCTTCTTCAATAGTTAGCAACAGGTTGACCGTATTGTTCTCCGTATTTGTGCTTATTTCAGATTGGATGTCCGTCGAACCGAATCCATCGTCTTGATAAAGAGCTCGAATTGCCTCCACGTCTCGATCGATTTGACGAGTGTTTAGAATCGTGCCGACCTTCGAAACCATGACGCCAATAATTTGCCCCTCACGCAGGCGTCGATTCCCGGCAACTATGACTTCCTCTATGGTAGGCCGTTCTTTTACCGACCAGCGAATAATGACGTTTGAGCGGTCAGGATCGCCTTCTGATGCATCTGCCTCTAGGCTCTCAAAGAGCTCAGTAGCATATAGAGCAGTTTGCATTTCAAAGAACATGTCTAGTTCGAACGGCTGCCCCACGAATGGATCCACGATCTCCTGAAGATCCTTGCTTTCGACCGTAGCCAATCCTTCGAATTCGACATTCTTAATTTGCTTACCGATATACCAATCACTATCTGCCTGTTGCGTCATGCCTTGACTGGCTCCTATTGCTATCAAAAACAGAATCAGCGCAAAACATCGGCATTGCTTGAACATTAGTAGGTGAAGCTCCATGAAAGAGACAATGAGTTATCAGTTAGGAAAACATCAGTGAAGGACGGTAGCAAAGACCACTCCAAAAGAAAGAAGGGTGTAGACCATTCTAGGCTGAGCTCAAGGTCGGTGTGTAACTCGGGCGCAGGGGAAACATCGTCGGACTCTACTCGGACTAGTGCCTCGAAGAATAGATCATCTCCAAGATATTTGCCGACCACAATGGTTGTGTTGTCAAATATATCTATGGACGGAAGACCAAGTGGCGTTCGCAGAAGGTTTTCTACCAGCTCAGAGCGAATACTGAACAAGTCCAGTCCAAGAGATTCTCGGACGGCACGCTCCATCGGGCGAACAAGGCTAAATTGACTTACAACACCGCCTGCCAAAGCGAGCAGATCGGCCTCATTGCCAGCAACACTTTTACCAAAAGGCACCCCAAGCATGGCAAGCAATTCGGAAGGCGGGCGTGGGGGTTCAGAGCTAACCCGAACAGCCTGGGGAGAGAGAGAACTCAACCGGGTATCCGTATCAAGATAAATTCGCAGGCTGTCTTCCCTCTGATCGCGTTCTCGAGTCTCAGCCCGAACCACAACCAGAGGATCAAATCGGCTTTCATCCTCAGAGAACGATACCATGCCTTCCTTTAGATAGAAGCTTCGATTATAGAAGAACAGGTCGCCGCCACGGATTTCAACGTCTCCCACTACGGAAAAGTCGCCTGTAAATCCGTCGTAACGTATGTCAACAGCTTGATCATCGTCTAATAGAGTATGCAGGATCGGAAGATCCTGCGATGGCCAAGTAAGTTCAACGCCACGACCAGTAACAACCCGAAGATCGACGGCAAGGGGTTTTTGGCGCCGTTCACTCTGCTTCGCGTTGTCGACAAACACATTTGCGTCCTGAGCCGTTACGGTTCCAGCGACTCGTGTGCCCATATCATCACCGCTAATTTTCAAATTACCGCGAGCTGTTCCATCGATAGAAATCGGCCCAAAACGGTAGTCGATTGCCATGCCTTCCGGACCTGTAGTGAGTACATCCAAGTCAAAGGATATTGGAGACCATCTTGCAATCTCCAGCTTTCCACTTACTGCTAATCCAACGGCATTTCCCTGAGGACGCGTCCGACCAATAACCAAATCCTTTTCATCAGCAACTAGTGCAAATGTAACCGGTCCGATAGAATCAGGACTAAGAGTTGACTCGGCCACCACGCCAGTAGCCTGTAATACACCAAATAGGTCGGGATCATTCACCAGTCCACTCAGCCTCAGGCTTCCACTCGCTTTACCTGCAAGTATGTTCACAGCCGAGGCATTAATCAGATCGTTGAGAACCGTCAGATCAAGAGCATTAACTGCGACTTCCGCAGAAATGTTGTTATCTAACAAAGTGCCAGAAGCCATGCCTTCCAATGGAAGCGGATCGGAAAAAGTTACCGCAAAGCTACCATCGGCCGAGATATTACCAGCAAGGCCGTCGATTGGCCCCCCAGAAAAATAGAGCCTCCCATCAATCAAGTTTACTGTTGCGTTCCATCGCGAATGCGGTACTTCGTCAACGATTACTCCGGTTGCGACTATTCCTAGTATTGCTTCCATTGGGAACCAGGTGTATGAAAAATCATTATTCAAGACCGTGCCGATGGCCTTGCCGTCGATGGCTAAATCCATCGTAACCCGACTGCCCAAGTATTTCCCCTGATAATGCCCGGAAAGACTAACTGCATTTGTATCCATACCAATGTTACCGGTTAACCCACGAAGATGATGGGCCTTGTAATCAAGAGCTAGATCGTTGATTGCTAAAATATCGCCGTCATATGTAACAGCAATGGCCAAGGAGAGATCATCATTGCTGAAGCGAGCATCTTCTGAAGTCAACACTGCACGAACGAGCGGATCTGCGACTGATCCGCTAACCTGGACCTGACCTGACGCTGTACCCGAAATTGGCACATCTCCGAGACGATGTAACGGAAATCGATGCACATCAATTTCAAGGTGAAGGTGATCCTGCACAATATTGACGGACGCCTCATACCGCTCTTGACCGGCCTGCAGCAGTACGTGGCCGGAAGCGTTCAACCCTCCACCATGAGACAATGACAGGTCACCGTCTCCAGTTAGCACTAATTCATTATCAATAAATCGAAATCTTTCAGCAGTAAGCACCTGATGCTGGTAATCGAATTCAATCTCCAGATCGTTTTTACGATCACCGATTGGAATGTCGTGGAGCGCAACATAGGAGGACGAAAGCGTTACCCCTATCTTTTCTATATCCATATGGGAACCTGGACGCAATCCCGTGATTAATGCCATGGGATTACTTAAAGTACCTGTGAGTCTCGCCGTCGCAGTAGTTTGATCGCTCAGAAAGAGCAATGGATAACCGTCAGTTACCATTTTAAATGGGATCGGTTCTCCTTCCGTGATTCCAAGAATCCGAGAAATAAGTTGATTAAGAGACAAAGGCGTTGATGACCATGCGTCCAGAACTAATCCGTAAGGCCCTCGTAGCTTAACGCCATTCTTTGCATCAAGCTCTATTATTCCAGGAAGCTCCTCCCCGTCTACGACAACTCTCCCCACAAAAGAAAGAGTCTTTTCTTTCGAAACATCCGCTGAGCCATATGCCCTAACTGTGTCGTTAAACCAAAGGTCTATATCCGCGATACGGAGTTGCTCGCCTGAAAGAAGAGCATTGAACCGAGCGTTTAAGGGGCCGTTAACCTGAGCAACCGATGCCGATGAAATTGCTATCTCCAGATCGTCTCGCGCTGCCCTGCCTTCCATGCTGGCAGTCAGAATAAGATCATCTATGTACTTAAGCGTTTTTAGATCACGCTGGATAGGCGCGTTTAATAGGCGATAGAGCGTCCCAACGTTCGCCTTGTTCACCTTTATAGAGCCAGAGAAAATGGGATCGGACACAAGTTGAACAGACCCTTTCACTTCTCCGTTTCCGTACTCTACACCTGACAACGTCCCATCTATGTCAAGCATCAGAACAGGTTCTATAAATTCGGCAAGGTTTTCTGACCGAAAACCTGATAGGCTTACCAGGCCATCAATAGCGGAAACACTCTCGTCACCGATTCTTGCTATTCCGTCCTGAAGTTTTACCTGCATTTTCGGAACATCGGCTTCAATTTTGGCAATGGCTTCTATTGGTCGGCCGTCTAATTTGAAGCCGGATACTTCCAAAAATCCTTCTGCATGATGGTCAGGCAAGTTAATTGATCCGGTGAAATCAACCACGCCTTCAGATGTACTAAAAGTCAATGGAGACACGTTTGCTGAGTGAAGATCTCCGTTAGTTGTAAGGGTAATATGAACCGCTCTATCTACTATGTTCCCTATCGTTTTGGGAGAGGCCGCAAACGAAACTGTGCCGCTATAGGTTACCGCTTTTTTCACATCGGCAACTGAAGTGTCGACCACGACCGTGGCCGTACCGCTAAAATCGTTTTCGAAAATCTCGTTTAGATTTGCGATAGGGCCAGATGGCTTGAATACCCTTAATGGACGTAGTTTATTTGCAATTACATCAAAACTGATGATATGCCCAGCTGGATTTGTATTTACCGTAACGGCAAAAGGCCCCTGACTATTACCTGTCTGCAATTGGATTACCTGGCCGTCCCAGGTAGCCAGAATTTCCTGAGATGACAAAGTGCCAAAGCTACTAAGTATCTCGTCGACCCGCACTGCCGCCTCTATGTAACCCGTTTGGGAGTCTAATTTCCCATCTATATGCAGATGAGTCATACACTCCATGGTGGACTGTCCGTTGATACCAGAAACGCTAACAGAGAGGTCTGAGTGACCTCTTACATGAATTGCCTTCCCGACGGCTTCTGGCTCCAAACGGAACGATAAGTTAGACAACTCCACTCTATCGTTTTTGCTGCTATTAATGTTGATTTGGGATTCAGAAACCTCCAATGGCCACGGCAGCATGTTACTTGGGACCATTTCAGCTCCAGCTGACGAAGCACTGATGCCAGAAAGCACAGCAATAATTAGCATACGGTCTCGCGGAAGAATCAAATTGGCGATCACACCTATCAACTCGACCTTGTCTACTGCTTCGAAAACATCCCGCGTACTGAGCAAAGTTCGAATTGAATAATGCACACGAAGACGATCAGCTGACAGAATTAGTGAGCCGCTATAATCTCGCAACTCTAAGTCTTGAACTTGTAATGCAGAAAGTGCTGACGGCATGACTCCGCCATAGGTAATAGTTACTCCAAAACGATCAGAAATTTGGGCAGAAATTTTCTCTCCGAATTGGTCCGCTACTTCATCCATTCGATCGCGAACAAAACGAAGTCCACCCAAAATTGCTGTGATGAGTACTGCTACAACAGCAACTTCGATTCCGATTACGACAACGCGGGGGAAAAATCTCCGCCGACCTTTTTTCATTAACGACGCTGGGGAGTGAATGTAATCGAGACGGAAGCAGCTGCGTCCGGTGCCCGCGGGTTCGGCGTGAATTTACAGTTCTCCGCGGCAGAGAGAGCAGCTCTATCAATGGATGGATAACCTGACGTGTTTTGTTCCGAGATATTTGCAGCCGTGACAGTCCCCCTATTGTTAACAGTGATATTCACTATAATCAGAAACGAAGCTCCCTCCGTAGCTACGCGTGCTGGGTAAACCCCAGGCGGACAATGATAATCCCGGGGAGCTCCTTCTGAAACCGCTGCTTCCCATTTTATAAGGGAACGCTCCAGCGACCTTTTTACTAAATCAATCGTGTCGTCCTCGCTTGAGAACGGTATTGTTTTTTCCAAGCTCCATGGCAAATAAATTGCTTCTTTAAGAGGAAGTCTACCGGCACCTTCTAATGGGAATTCTACCGCGTTAGCCGCAGACCTCTTAGCGAGTGAAACAAGATCTATCTTCGGTTCTGGCTCTGGTTCTGGATCTGGATCAAGTAAACGATCAAGATAATAAATAGAAA
>CAZTZA010000051.1:0-1405 GCA_964618015.1 uncultured Spirochaetaceae bacterium
GTAAAGTGTTCCATGAGAAAGATTAATGAACTTCATTAATCCAAATACCACTGATAGACCAATTGATAGTAAGAATAGAAGTGCTGAGAGCTGTAACCCGTTCAGGGTCTGAATGATCAGGAACTCCGGACTGAGCAGCAAGATTGGGACGGCCTCAAGCCAGGGCTGATGTTAATGCATCTGGTGTCCGTGTTACTGAGCGCATGAAGGCATCAGCTTCAGTACTAATGACGAGAGTCACTGTTCAATTTACAGGAAGCACCCGTTGGGAGGGTCCTGAACATCGGTGATTACATCTTGAACTACTGCCATGACATCCTTATTCTGCTGCTCGACCCGAAAAATATAGATATTCTGGATCACGTTATTGGTTAATGGATCAATGCGGAATGGTCCGCGAGGTCCATTAAAGCGGACTTGCTGCATTTCTTTGACGAGAGCTTCTTTGTTTTCTGTCTTACCTCCGGTAGCACTTAACGCTTCCACAATGAGGCGTGCACTGTCGTATGCAGCTACCCCGAACTCGGAGGCCATCCGGCCGTACACTGAATTAAATTTCGATTGGAATGCAATGTTTTCTGGTGTGTCGATCGACGGTACGTAGTTGAGAACACCGAGGTTGCCAATCGCATCATTCCCTTGCGTATTGATGTAGAGTGCTGAGTTAAGCCAACCGGCTCCAGCGAGCTGTATGTGATCGTGTAAACCGAATGATGTCCATTCCTTGACGAACTTAATTGCCGGTCCTCCTGCAAAAAACACATAGGCCGCGTCAGGCTTTGCTGCCTTGACCTTTGCAAGATAGGTGCCAAAGTCCTCCGTCTCACCGAGAGGAGGATATTCTTCGCCGACAATCGTACCTCCCGCCGCAACAAAACCCTCTCGAAACGCGTTCATCATCTGATGACCGGCAGCATAGTCAAACGCCATAAGAAATATCTTTCTAAAGCCTTGGGCTGCCATCCAGGGTCCCATTTCCCGATTGATTTGTGAATTAGAAAATGATGTCCGAAGGATCCAAGGGCTACAGCGTTTACCGGTGAGATCATCATTACCAGCGTTAGAAATAATTAATGGAATTCTTGCGTTATGCACAAAGTCACGTATCGCACCAGCAACTGCTGAAGAGATGATCCCGACCAGGACATCTACCTTGTCTCTAAGAACAAGTCGCTTAAGCGCCGAGAGACCAGCGTTCGGATTAGATGCGGTATCAGCGTAGATAGTTTTGATATCTCGCCCTCCGACCGAACGACCGAAGTCATCAAAACCCATTTCGAGGGCAAGGGTCTGGTCGTTGCCTAGTCCAGCGTAAACGCCGGAGGAGGGGAGTAATACACCAATTTTAATTGGGTCTGCGGTGGCCACAGCAGCATACAAGAACATGGCTGCTAACGTCAGAAAG
>CAZTZA010000051.1:1415-10532 GCA_964618015.1 uncultured Spirochaetaceae bacterium
AAGATTCTATGGGTGATAGTAGCGATGGACGTTTCCTCTTTGTTTAAGTGATTACTTGCGTAAGCTGGTTCTGTTGGAAACAAGAATGATCTGCGCGTCCGATAGATTCAAGTGTAGCCTGGTTATTTGTACGCTTCGGAGACATTGGCAGACCGGAATGAATAGTCGTCATGTTGAAGGGTGAAAAGGTATCTGGTCAAAATTTCGGTGAATAGACTGAAATTTTGACCAGATACCAGTGGTAGAGACGAGATAGTTTGCTTTTGAAATACGATACCAATTACAAGAGGGACTATTGAACCGACTACGCCGAGTGCCATGATGACGGACCTTAGGAAGGTGGCTCCCGTAAATGTCGTGAATGAGAAGTGTCGCCGGAGCAACAATCCTCCAAAGGATTCTGGTTTCGCTGGCACCATCCATTTTTCCGAGTCAATAATTGCGATAGGAATTGATTGCATGTAACCACGACTAAACCAAATGAAGAGTGGGAAGAAAATAATGGTACGGACGATTACTAGGATAGGACGTCTATTTATCATACGGAGCTGAGCAAACAAGAGGTAGAATAGGACGAGCAGTGAGATCAGGGGAAACATGCGTCCAACAATGATTGAATATATAAAGTATTTGTTTTCCCCAAAAATAGAATCAGAAAAATGCGTACATTTTTTTGTTGGAGGTTTGGGTCTATATGTTGAAGGATGATATGAAGACTGGGGTAAATGAACAGGTCATAGTGGTTACAGGTGGAGCCCAGGGGCTCGGAAAAGGCATTGCGAACATGCTGTCGAGCATGGGCGCTACGGTAGTGATCGCAGATCTGCAGTTGGATAAGGCTAAAGATGTTGCGGCGGAATTTTCATCGTCTACTAAGAAAGCCTATGCCGCACGTTTAGACGTAACATCAACGGTTGAGGTTGATCAATTTTTTAATGAAGTAGAGGCTTCGCATGGGCGTATCGATGCTTTAGTAAACAGCGCAGGTGTGGGGCCAGTAGTGGCTCCAATAGTTGAACTTAGTGATGAAGAATGGGATCGGGTCCTGAACGTTAATCTGAATGGTACATTTAAGTGTAGTCGTGCTGCAGCAAGGATAATGGAGCGCCAGGGTTTCGGCTCGATTGTTAATATTGCGTCAATAAATGGGACAAAGCCATCAGCATGGGTTGCAGCGTACAATGTGTCAAAGTCTGGAGTAATTGGATTGACCCGGTCGCTAGCTCTGGAGCTTGCAACTTCCGGAGTGCGCGTAAACGCAATTTCTCCTGGACCGGTATATACTGATTTTAATAAGAATGTGATGGCCCAGCGTAGTGTTACTCTTGGTCTGAATGAAGAGGAAATGATTGAACGTATGCGTAAATCTATTCCTCTCGGTCGGTGGGGTAAACCGGAGGATATAGCCTTTGGGGTGGCTAATCTTTGCGACCGTCGTTCATCCTGGGTAACTGGGGAGATTCTTCGGATAAGCGGTGGGCTGGACGGAGTTTCTGCCGCGCCATCTAAACGTAGGGCTTAGCCGTGGATGGGGCGAAAGAGATCCGACGGATTGGTATCTGTGGAATTGTCCGGCAACTTGGGGCACTTAATTTGTCTGGCAGTCTATGAGACCTACTGTCTTTTTACCTGAACCGATCGCTGCGTGTGGTATTTCGATTTTAGAAAAGGAGCATGACTGTATAGCCCCATGGCGGGAAGGGCGAATGCTGTCTAAGCCTCAAGAAGTCGATATGCTTCGAGAAGCAGATGCAGTAATTGTTCGTCTGTTAAAAATTACTGCATCGGAACTAAAACATTGCTCCAATTTGAAGGTTATCGCAAAACATGGCGTAGGTGTAGATAATATCGACTGTAAGGTTGCTACTGAGCACGGGATCCCAGTCATATTTACGCCAACAGCAAATGCCAACGCGGTGGCTGAACACACTATCGGTCTGATGTTATCGCTTGCTCGTAATGTCTGTGGAGCCTCTCAGGCTTTACGTGGGGGAAGTTTCGCAGACCGATCCAGCTTTGTTGGCATCGAGTTGTACGGCAAGACGCTTGGTATAGTTGGTCTTGGACGGATCGGAAGTCGTGTAGCAGAAATCGCTGCTGCTGGGCTTGGAATGAATGTCCAAGCTTATGATCCCTACCGGGAGCCGGGGGAGTACCGTGGGCCAGCTGATTTGAATAAATCGCTTAATACCGTATTAGCTGTGGCTGACTTTCTTACATTACACACTCCCTTAAGTAAGGATACGGAATATCTTATCGATGATGAATGTATCTCTATGATTAAGCCCGGGTGTCGTATTGTGAATACATCTCGGGGAGCTGTGGTCGATGAACAAGCGCTAATTCATGCTCTTAAGGACGGCCGTTTAGCCGGTGCGGCACTCGACGTTTTTGAAGAAGAACCAGTTCCCGGAGATCATCCGTTATGCGGAACGCCGAACTTGCTTTTGACTCCTCATATTGCTGGGCAGACTCAGGAGTCTATGGATCAAATGGCTACCGATTGCGCACGAGGTATTATAGACGTGTTACAGGGACGGAAACCCGTTGATTTAGTTAATCCTGAGGTAATGTCTTGAGCTGAGATGCCTGAGGGTGTTTTGGTGAAATGGGTTTTTCAGCTTGCCGCGGATAGAGCAAGGCCAAGGTCTTAATCTTTAGTTGGCTTCAATCGTTGGCTTTAAGATAACAAGTTTAAATTAGAATGCGGGATCCAGCCTGAGCGCTTGATATCGCCGCATGGCACATCGCCAAGCTTTTGATGTTATCGGTATAGCTCGTCTCTGACTCATGACCAGCAAGGAGTGAGGCAAACATTTCGTCTAGACAGCCAGCGTGTTCTGTCGGGGCTGAGTGCGCAGCGGAAATCTGTTGAGGATCTTCATCTTTCAGGTGGAGTATTGGGGCCTTTTGCCCGTCCCAAGTGAGAGATCCCCGCTGCCCAATTAGTCTCCACGATGCTGTCCACGGCGTGAGGGTGCCACTAGCGCACCAGCATCCCGTATAGGTGAAGACTACCTTTCCAGTCATTTCGAATACGGCAGTAGCACCGGCTCCATAACGATACCAGGACCATTCAGGATTAAATTCGTGACAAATCACTGAGATTGCGTCGGTGCCTGTCATACAGCGCATCTGATCAAAATGGTGGATAGCCATGTCCAGTATTAGAGGACTTTCCATTTCGCGTCGGAAATTACCTTCAAACTGAGGGTCCCGATAGAAATCGGCATTAACAATGCCAAGTTTCCCTAGTTTATCATCTATCAGGACGTCTCGAATTGCGCGCACGTAAGGCAAATAACGACGGTTCTGCATTACCGCGTAGTGGCGGTCCTGACGGGATGCTATTTCGGAAGTTATACGGGCCTCCTCCATAGTTGTAGTAATTGGTTTTTCGGTGAAAACATGGCACCCGGATTCAAGCGCAATTTTTGCTGTTCTGGCATGTGCCTCTGGGATGCTGACGTCACAGACCAGGTCGGCATTGCAGGAACTCAGCGCAATCCCGATGTCGTCAAAAATGCGCGCTTGCGGTGCGTATTCCCGAGCTCTGGTTGTGGCGCGTGCTTTAATCGGGTCTACGAGCCCCACGAGTGTAACGTCTTGGCGTTTGGTTAGATAGCGTAGCCAGATACGGGACATGCCTCCGCAGCCTGAGAGAATTACACGAAGGTTGTTGGTCATTAGCTTTCCTACGGTAATCATTCTTACCTTTAAGCGCTACTTTTACAGGAACGCACTTGTACCGTTAGATGGCATGGAAATCTTACATTCTTTTGCAATCATGAAAATCTTGATTGTAAAGATATTTAGAGATTTTTTGCTGGGTAAATTCTGTAATGAACGAAAGAGTTAGTGTGGTCTAAGTGATTACTGTCCGGCACGTATATTGCTCAGGTTAGAGGAATTTTATTGATACGGGACAATGGTGACTTACTCAGAGGATAGCTATTGCAAGAGGAGAGGGCATCTTCGGGATGTTCTCTCCTTAAGGAATCCAGGAAACATCTTTAACCATAAGTCTCATAATGTTTTAACATTATGATCACGATGGAGTGAGAGAGGATCTGCAATCAGCATTGCTCTGATTCAACGGCCAGTAATTTTGTGTGACCTGAGTAACGACATTCTGCTTGCGTGCATTAATCGATACTAATGTTAACCTATCCAAATGAGTTTTACATACGATCATGTGCATTTACAGACTACCGACCTAGACGCGACCGTATCCTGGTTTGAACGAATGTTCGATGCCCGGAGGTTATGGAGCGGGGAGTTCCGGGGAACGAAGATCACTCGTCTCGGTTTCCATGGAACGTTTGTTAACATTTTCCATCGTGCACCAACCATACCTAAGGTCACACCTGAGGATGCGGTAATTCATCACTTCGCGTTGCGACCAGATAACTTTGACGAGGCAATGGCTGATTTGGAGCGGCGGGGTGCTCGTTTCTATCTTGAGCCTGTGGCTACAGGTCCTTACTTACGGCTGGCATTTATCGAAGGGCCGGACAACCTTAGGATTGAAATAATTGAAGGTGATCTTCCAGAGGGAACAGGGCTTGAATAGAAATTTGGCGTTTCTTGAGTAGGAAGGGGTTAATTCAGTTCGACAGCATCAAAGATAACTGACTTTATTAGTTTTATCGAGAAATACGTTGTGCTTCTCTGTGAATACGGATGGTCTGGAGGAGGTGACTTACAGTAGGTCCTATCTGAATAGTCTGCAGGCTTGCTTTGGGTTTAAGTGTTTCTATTTAAAGGGATGGAAAAGGATAAGGCCTTTGGGCTGAACGTACCATGGAGTATCTTTTGGGCTTGGAAATTTGAATGACTTAATACCTTTACACCGTGCGTAGTTAAACCTATAAGAAGAGATGTTGGAGATTATCGATAGGGATTAGCCTCGATGATTATCTTCTCGACGGTCTGTCGGTATCTGTAGCGCGCATCATTTAATGCGGTGCTGGAATTTTTGTTCGGGTTTCTGAGGGGCTGTAACGCCGTGATCGCCCCAAGGCGAAAGGACCGTTTCATGGTGTCATTGATAAATAGGCAGTGAGGAGGCACCACTGCTGGGTCAATTGTCGGACCGTCCACGAATAAGATGTCTGAATGCTCAACAGGAGCTTCGACGATTGTAGGTAAGATAGTGATGCGGTTACGTGTGTCGGTTTCAGAGAAAATCTGTGAAGCTATCTTCCGGTGCAGGGGGTCCTTTTCAACGGTAAATACGTGAGCATCCCGGAATGCTTCGGCTATTAATAGAGACGAGTAACCGAGCGCAGTACCTATTTCGATGATTGTTGTGGGCGGGGGAGCTAATAGATCTGAGAGTATTGACCAGAGTGGGGCACGTGATGGTGGGCTGGGATATGCAGTGCACTGAGGTCCATGCTGCAAGCGATGGGCATGTGTCTGAAGATAGATATCCCAGTGCAGGTTGATTTCTTTGCCGAACACTTGTTGCACCAGCGGGTCAATCCACGGGAAATAAGAATCTTCTGTCCACCAGTCAGATCGCATAGAAATTTTCATCAGAAGACAAATATGCAACAGTCGCCAAGTAAGGTGAAGCGTACGATTTACTGTCAGGTTACGAATGCAATTTAGATGACTATTTTTAGGCTCCAGGTCATGTCGGGTGAGAGAATATTCACTGATAATTAAAATAGCAGTACAAATAGGGAGTTAGCGTCATTGATGATCCGATCTGCTAGGCATGACTGATTATTATGGTATTAGGATTCAGGTTCCGTGCGAAGTCAGTAGAGCGGCATTTCTAACGTGCCTATTAGTACTATCTTCCCTGATGCTTTGCGATTTCTCAAATTCAAGCCTTGCATAATGGGAGATGCTATCAGGAAGCGATTTGGGTTACTGAGAGAACTTATTTCATTAAATCGTTGTAGAGGCTGTCGATAAAATTTTGTTTACTCATTTACTTTGGTTAGTCTGGTAAATCGTTTAACTGAAGTGGCGTAGTTAGGTATCCTTTTGTACAGGTCATTTTGGTTTGAATGAGATGGTAAAGTTTGGCTGGGTTATCTGGTTTACTGGGGTCCCTGCATCAGGAAAGACGACTATCGCTAATCATTTAGTAGCCCGGCTGCGGAGCGATGGCGCTTCAGTTGTAGCTTTGGATGGAGATGAATTGCGAACAGGATTGTGTTCGGATTTGAATTTTAGTGATCTTGACCGAAATGAAAATGTGCGGCGAGCTGGCTTCGTTGCAGAGTTGGTTGCACGTTCTGGCTCGATTGCTGTCTGTACCTTCGTTTCACCTTTTGCACGATCTCGCCTGGAGGTTCGTAACCTCTTGCCCGCAGACCGGTTTCTTGAAGTGTTCGGTCGCTGTCCTCTTGCGGTCTGCCGGGAACGGGATCCGAAGGGGCTCTATAAGATGCAGAAAACGGGAAAGGTCGCTGGTCTCACTGGTGTAGATGCTCCGTACGAGCCTCCTTTAGATCCAGAGGTAGTGATTGATAGTGACCGCATGAAGCCAGAACGTGCCGCACGTATAGTCGAAAGGCTTATGGTTGAGCGGTAACAGATATCAGTGTGATGCATGATACCTTTAGGTAAAGAAAGGATTAAGCCGATGACGGTTGATCCTATTGCAGTTTTTGCAAGTGAAGGTGCTTTTACTGTAGTCATGAATACCAGTTAGATGGAATAGGGTTCTAAAGTGTATGTTCTTGCTCTTGATCAGGGAACAACTAGTTCACGAGCGATTGTCTTTGATCGTTGTGGCCAAACATGCTCGGTAGCCCATCGTGAAACCCTGCAATTATTTCCGCGTCCTGGGTGGGTCGAACAAGATGCGATGAGAATATGGAACGATCTTTGCGATGCTGTATTGGAAGCATTGCAACGGGGGAAGGTCAAAAGAAATCAGATTGCTGCTGTGGGCATTAGCAACCAGCGAGAGAGCACGGTAATTTGGGATCGCTTAACAGGTCTTCCTATCGCTCCAGCCATCAGTTGGCAGGATCGGCGTACAGCAAAAGAATGCGAAAGTCTACGGCGCCCTGGTGTTGTAGATCTCATTCGCTCTAGGACGGGTTTACTGATGGACTCCTATTTCTGCGCAACAAAGATTGCTTGGCTTCTGGAGAACGTGAATGGTTCACGGAAGCTCGCAGAGGAGGGCCGCCTAGCCTTTGGGACGATAGACTCGTGGCTTGCTTTTAAATTGACTTGTGGCCGTATACACGTCACCGACATTACAAACGCTAGCAGGACTTTGTTGTATGACATTTTTACTGGAGAGTGGGATGACGAATTGTTGAAACTTTTTGGCATCCCACACGCGTTACTACCTGAGGTACGTGAATCGAGTACAGTCTATGGAGAGATTACAGGTCTACCAGCATTGCTCGGAGTAACTCTATCCGGAATCGCTGGTGATCAGCAGGCGGCTCTTCTGGGCCAGCTTTGTACAGAACCGGGTTCGGTCAAAACAACTTATGGTACCGGGTGTTTTTCATTGTTGAATATCGGTTCGGTCGCCAAGGTTTCAAGAACGGGGCTTCTGACCACGCTGGCACCTCAGGTCGGCAGTGGAGTGACCTACGCCTTGGAAGGCAGCGTATTTACAGGTGGCGCAGTTGTTCGTTGGCTGCGTGACGGACTTCGTCTCATTCATGATTTGGATGAGGTCGAGAGTCTATCCAAATCGGTTAACGACTCGGGGGGTATATTTCTCGTACCGGCGTTTACTGGTCTCGGTGTTCCGTATTGGGATCCCTATGCGCGTGGTACTATTTTGGGATTGACTCTGGGAACTACTGCCGGCCATATAGCTCGGGCGGCACTCGAGGGGATTGCTTATCAGGTCGCTGATCTCCTGGATGCATTAGTGAGTGAATCCAGTGAGAAACCAGCAGAAGTGCGGGTTGATGGCGGCGCCTCGAGAAATAATCTGCTGATGCAATTTCAGTCCGATATAACGGGGCTTCCCGTAGTTCGTCCGGTGGTTACCGAATCCACGTCGTTAGGTGCTGCTTATCTCGCCGGATTAGCAGTCGGTTTTTGGTCTGGAATAGAGGAACTTTCCGAGAACTGGCAAATCGAACGCTGCTTTGAGCCTGCTATGCCAAAGGAGCAGGCGTTTGAGCTGCGGGGAACATGGGCTCGTGCCGTCAATCGAGCGAAGGGCTGGGCAAAGGAATGATTCTGGAGGACGAGAGCGAGTTAAGTAATCAGCTTAGGGCAAGAGACAGCGGTAGACGGCTATGAGT
This sequence comes from uncultured Spirochaetaceae bacterium, assembly GCA_964618015.1. Taxonomy (GTDB): domain Bacteria; phylum Spirochaetota; class Spirochaetia; order SZUA-6; family Bin103; genus CATQHW01. The sequence goes on from CAZTZA010000051.1 coordinate 9,662, forward strand.
GTGTCATTATGCACAGTCACGTTGATCGCTAGAATAAGCGTATTAGGATGTTACGTCTAAACGTTTCTCCTGAGATTTAATTAAGGATAACTTCCTGGCCAGTATCTGAAGATTTGTAGATAGCATCGATAATACTTTGCACAGCTATTGCTTGTTCTATCGTCACGCAAAGTTCTTCACGACCCAAGACTACGTCTATGAAGTGATGCATACGGCTCGTATGCGGATATTTCAAGTCAGCTGTATTGGGGAATTCGACGGCATGGTATCCGTCATCTTTCTGGAAATACAAACGCTGACGGTACGTATCAATTGCTCCATCGGTCCCGTGTAGTTCAACGTTCATTTCGCTTTTGCAGCCCATGTGCATTGCCCAGGCAGCTTCAAGCAGAATCGTCACTCCGCCTTCAAGTTTGATGATTGCTGTGGCGAAGTCATCTACGTCAAAGGGTTGGTCCGATCGAATAGATTGGCCCCATCCACCGTCGCCAAGTCCACGGCTTCCGAATTCGCGGTATGTTGATCCAGATACCGAGTGAGGCAGGAAGTTGTTCAGCAGGTAGAGGGTGTTATCGAGCATATGCACCCCGATATCAAGGAGTCCTCCCCCACCAGATAGATTTTTTTGCGTGAACCAGCTTCCGATTCGTGGGATTCCTGAACGGCGACGCCAGTACGCTTTACAGTGATAGACACGGCCGATCCGGTCTCTTTCAATTAACTGTTTTGAATATTGCATTTCCGCGCTGAAGCGCTGGTTCATGCCTAACATGAAGTGTACATCTGATTCATGCACGAGGGCTGCAAGAGATAGAGCTTCTTCTATATTTCGTGCCATGGGCTTTTGTTGTTACACGTGCTTGCCAGCTCT
>CAZTZA010000051.1:10542-14090 GCA_964618015.1 uncultured Spirochaetaceae bacterium
ATTGCATGTGTAAATGATTAGGGGTAGCAATATAGACTGCATCTACTTCTGGCATTGCCAGCAGGCTTTCTGGTTCTGCTGTCATAGTTCTGATGGTGTCGTGCCGTAAGGCAAGTTCCGATGCACTTTCTTTATTAGGGTCAGCGACGGCGATGATCTCGGCATCTGGGTGCGCGGATAGTTCTTCGCAGCTAGCACGGGCTATCCCTCCAGCGCCAATTACTCCAACTCGAACCATGGTGATAGAATATCTTTTGCTCGGAATTGGCGCTACCTCACTAGACGGGAAAGGCTGCGTTGCCAGGTATCTCTGTAATCGATAGGGTCCGGCTACATATGGTAAGGAAAGTAATTGCATTAAGTGCTCGTGCGGCTGCCCAGCTGCCATCAATTCCGGAGACGCAGCGTCAGCTAAAGGCTGGATACCTAGAAGGTTCTACACGTATAGATATTAGAGAATTGGAGGTAATGAAGCGTGATTACGTATTCGCGATAGTTACTACTCATGATCGCTGGGAAGTGATAGAGGTGTTGGAAAAGCTTGGACTTTCTCCCTATTGCCCTTCCGATCACATCATTGTTTCGCCGAAGGGTAAACGTCAGGACATAGATCACTGGCGACGTTGGCGTGCTCAATTCGAAGAAACTGGAGGATTGTTAGCGGCAGTCATCGACCATACCGGTTCGGGTAATGGATCAGTCGTCCATGCACTTGGAACTGTTCCTGATTTTACGAATGTTAATCGGTATTTTTGGCCGTATGACTCTGATGACCGGACGTCGTCAAACGCCATCCGCATCGATCGTCTCTCAGATACCTATGAGTATAAATTATCGGCCAAGAATTAGTTGTAAGGCTATTTTTAATAATTTATATCTAAATTTTGGAGGTTTCGATGAAAGGCGTTGTCCTTACAGGTGCTCGTCGTCTTGAGGTCCGGGATTTGCCGATACCGGATCCAGGTGTTGGCGAGGTGCTAGTCAAGATGCAGTCATCATCTATCTGTGGTACTGACATGCATTTTTATCGAAAGAGCTGGGATGAGCTGGTGGAGTTCCGCAAGTCATTCAATGGATCTCCTGACACTATCCCTGGACATGAGCCCTGTGGGGTGGTAGAGGCCATAGGTAATTCTGTCACTACGGTACGCCCGGGCGATCGAGTTACAGTCTATCAACATGTTGGCTGCGGTATCTGTGGCTATTGCAGACGTGGTGAACTGATGTTCTGTCCGCAGCGGACAGGGTATGGATCAGTTCATAACGGCTCATGTGCGGACTACATCGTGGCGCCGGCAGCCAACTGTATGCAAATCCCAGATAGTCTTAGTTTTGATCTCGCAGCCGTAATTTCTTGTGCTGGTGGAACAGCATACCAGTCAATCCAGAGAATTAATCCATCGGGCGCCGATACGTTAGCAATTTTTGGTTTGGGTCCGGTTGGTCTGTGTGCAACTGCATTTGCCGTTGAGCGAGGCTCGCGTGTAGTTGGCTTAGATCTTCGATCGGAACGGCTTGCGCTGGCGCGTGCAATGGGGGCCGAGCGAGTGATTAATGTCGAAGAGCAGGATGCGGCTGCTGAGTTGCTTGAGTTTACTAGCGGTCGCGGTGTCGATGCTGCCGTCGATTATTCTGGCAGTTCGCTTGCTCAGGAAGCCATGGTTGCGTCAGCCGGAAAGGGGGCGCGGCTAGGACTGGTGGGAGTAGGCGAGCCGTTTGCTCTCGACGTGTTTCGCGGCATGATTATGCGTCAATTAACTTTGTTTGGTTCATGGATTTACAATTTGGGCCAACACGATGAGATTGTTAGACATGTGCTGGAGCGGAATATTCCGCTCCAGGCCTTGATTACTCATCGTTTTTCTATCGAAGAGGCTGATGAGGCATTTCGGATCTTTGATTCCGGATCCACCGGCAAAGTTCTATTTAGGTGGGAAGACTCAAGCTGATATGTAGCTATGATGCGTTATACACAAGCATCGCTCGTTAGGCGCGAAGTTTAGTGAACGAATTATGGGAAATTAAATGCTTTTCGAGCGGACTTGATTCTAATATAGGATCATCTCTACGGAGAGGTGCTTCCAATTGGGGACAGAGGGTTGTCTTGCCATATAGTATTTTTGTGGTTATTTGGAAGAGAAAGTACAAGATTAGTCACTAAGAATTACAGTAGACTGGCGACCCTGCCGTTACTTTGGTATTGGCGTTGACATATCATGCCTCATCTTAAAGTACGGATTGAAATAGCTCGATGAGCCGATAGTGTTTCTGGAAATAGCGTGCTATTTGATCTGGGTTGTCGAAAAATGGATGCAAACCGGTGCACCATGTCAATAGTCGGAGGTTTGGTTTGAAGTTCGACGTTTTGATTCGTGGGGGAGAAGTAATTGATCCTTCTCAAGGTCTGCGGGGCACGTTTGACGTAGCTGTCTCAGGAAAACGCATTGCTTCAATTGCTCCTAATTTGCCGGTGAGTGAAGCTCATCACGTCATAGACGCAAGCGATCGTATAGTGATGCCTGGGCTCATTGATCTTCACGTGCATGCCTACAGGGATCACACGACATTGGGGCTTGATCCGGAACCGATGTGTTCTGCTGGTGGAGTTACTACAATGTTGGATACGGGTAGTGCAGGAAGCCACAATTTTGCTGGTTTCTTGCGCGATGTAATTACTCCGGCAAAAACGGAGGTGCTCGCTCTATGCAATTTATCTGCGATTGGGTTGGCTACCTTTAATCGTACTGGTGAATTACTTGATCGAGCTCTTGCGGATCGGGATGGTGCCATCGCTACGATTCGTGAGCATCCAAACATTCTTGTCGGCGTGAAGATTCGGGCTGGTGCCCACCTAATTGGAACCGGTAAATCGGGTTGGGATAATTTTATGGATGCTGTCGCTGTAGCTCGGGAGACTAGTACTATGCTTATGGTTCATATAGGCGATACGCCGATGTCGGTTCCAGAAATTCTGGAACATATGCAGCCTGGTGACTGCATTACCCACTGTTTCAAGGGCGGCCCCCAGCGCATTCTCGATGATGATGATCATGTTTGGCCAGAGGTTAATGCAGCCGCGGATCGGGGAGTGATTTTTGACGTTGGCCACGGCTCGGGCAGTTTTAAGTGGGAGGTTGCCGAGGCAGCGTTTCGGCAAGGATTCCTGCCCCAGACAATCAGCACGGATCTTCATACGCTTAACGTTCATGGCCCCGTTTTTGACATGCCGACTACAATGTCTAAGTTCCTCCATATGGGACTTTCGCTAGACCAGGTCGTAGAGCGGTCAACCTATGCCCCAGCCAAGGCCTTGCTACGCGATCACGAAATAGGCACCCTGCGTCCAGGTACACGCGCTGATATTGCGGTTTTGGAGGAACGCGAAGGCCACTTTGTGTTCACCGATAGTGTCGGCACTGACCGTATTGGCAGTCGATGTCTCCGCGCGGTTGCAACGGTATGTCGCGGCCAGATAGTGCCTGGCGGCGGCTGGTATCCTAATCGTCAGGAGGTGAGGACATGACAGCATTACAGGCTTTTCTACACGG
>CAZTZA010000052.1:0-14088 GCA_964618015.1 uncultured Spirochaetaceae bacterium
AGCCGTCCGGGGTTAAGAGCTATCCCGGATAAGCTGTTTGATGTGAACAATACCCTGCCTCTCCCGACTAAACGCGGCGACCTCATCTGCTTACATAAGCAGACCGTTCACGGCTCGCTCCCAAACATCAGTGAAGAAGTCCGATGGAGCTTTGATTTACGCTATAACCCGATCGGGCAACATACTGGTCGAGAGATGTTCCCTGGTTTCATTGCGCGAAGCCGCAAAGCACCGTATCTCGAATTTAGAGACGCTGATGCGTGGCATGCCAACTGGGCTGAAGCACGAAAACACATGGCTGCTATCAATCAGACGGGCGCAACAGATGTGCCTTTTGGCCGCTGGACTGAAGGTCATCCAGACTGCGCTTGACTATGTTCCTGAGCAACGGTCGGCGCATCACCGACAGTTTTCACTTCAATAATGTGAACTTTCCCATTCGGCAAGCTGTTGCCCGAAACTCCTCTTCCTTAGTTGCTGAAGACAAATGCCTCGAAAACCTATCTGCTCAGAAATTCTTGCAATATATCTTTTCCAATTAAATATTTTTATTGGAATTTGTATACATAGCGCTCTTAATGACGAGAAAGTGCACCAGTTTCAACATTATAGTCTCCACCTGGATTGGGTTTAGGAATCTTGTTAGTGACTATGGGTTTCCATAGTCACTGCGATGTGACCTTTTCTTGCAACTCCCTGCATAACAGTCATTCAACTAAACTGCTTCATCCCATCAATCCGCTAACTCGTCTTCCCTATCAGTACCGTCTCAACAGTTGACAAACACTTCCCATCTCAGTCACAGCCAAGCTCCGGCCTCAATAATCGCTGTTAACTCCAGACTAATTGAGAGCCTCCAACACTTCATCAAGATCTGGATCCCGACTTCGTTCCCGAAACGATGATAATCGATTGTATATCTCTGCAGCCGACTCATGAAACCCGCTCGGCAAGCCAGCATCGGCAAACGTATCAGCGATCTCTCTCATTTCACCTACAAAACGCCACGCCTTAAGAGCACTTCCGATTGCACGCTGATGCGCACTGATAGTCAACTCCTTGCCCCACTGACGCTGCAGAACACCGCGCACTCCCTCTTGCTCAGCTAGAACCATTATCGCTGCAAGCAGCGCGGATACGCCCTTGCTATTAGCCGCGTATGCCATCTTTAAAGCCGAAGCCGCTCCGATCCGCGAGGAAAGAACTTCTACTTGAATCCTCTTGGACATGAAGCACTCTTGCACAACCTTTGTCGCTGGACCTGACAGGTAGAGAGTTGGGTTGTAATGCTCAGATGGTGGACCACCAATGATACCACCATCGACATATTTTCCTCCGCCAGCTACCACAACTTCCTCAATAAGCCGAGTACAACGTGGTGAAATAGCATTACAATCCGCGTAGACCCCCGGGAAACCAAAGGAGACCACTTCGCGGGCTACTTCTGCAGCAGCATGTGGTGGACAGATCGATAGGATAATTTCCGCCTGCGAAACCATTTCTGGTAGCGTAAAGTGATCTATCAGTCCAGCCGCTTCAGCGCGCTGTCGTGTCTGATTTGATCGTCCCTCCGAAGCCCATAAAACTCTATGTCCCATTTCAACGAGCACTCGGCCCATGGCTGACCCCATCTCCCCAGGGTGAACAAGACCCAATCTCCTGCCATTCATAACCATAAATCGTATATTAATCCCTCATAACAGAGAGTACTAATTTAGCGACATAATCTATAATTAAGTTCTGTTAAGTTATTTTTTTCGTTTTTTGAAATATCTGCGGCCGTACCGCCGAATCATGACGGCAGCATACCTTTCCATGCTAGCCCACACGATAGCCCTGCTGTTCATTCCGGTAATCGTCCGCTGGATTGTTGACCACGGCATTATCTCTGGCGATCGCAGAATCTTGATCCGCTCAGCGATCGTCTTGGCAGCCGTTTCTGCCGCTCGGGGGTTATTCGGATTTTTTCAAGGTCGCCTCGCGGAGACTGCTGCCCAGCGCCTAGCCTACGATATCCGCAACGAAATATTTCAAAAGCTCGGTGTCATACAACTCTCATTCATTGAAAAAATGGAGACCGGGCAGGTTTTGCAACGAGCCATCCAAGACATTGAACGAGTACGATTTGTAGTGTCAAAGGCGTTACTCCGCGTGATGGACGCAACGCTCCTTTTCATCGGGACGTTAATATTTATGCTTGCTATGAATCCGATACTCGGATCAGTATCGTTGATTCCAATTCCATTCTTAGCATTTCAAACACTTCTGTTCGCCAAGCAACAGAAGCCTTTGGCCGCTAAGTTACAACATCGGCTCGGAACGATGACCTCGGTACTGGAACAAAACCTGCAGGGAACACGCTTGGTCAAGGGATTCGCTCAGGAACCGAACCAAATATCTCGCTTTCAAACTGAAATTAATCGGTGGTTTACGGTATCAGCGCGCAATACACGGCTCAGAGCTATCCATCTGCCGCTGTTAACGCTAATTGCAAACCTGGGATTAGTAGTGGTCATCGGCATCGGTGGTCTGATGGTTGTACACGGCGAAAGCATCGGCCTACTGGTGGCGTTCACAACCTACCTTACCCAGCTATTTTTGCCCGTTCGCCGTGTCGGTGCGATACTGCCGCTGGCGGTACAAGGCATCGCCTCTGCCGAGCGTGTTTCTGAGATTTTAGATGCACCGATTGCAATAAAGGAAGATTCTGCTGCCAAAGCCCTACCACTATCACAAGGAGAGATACGGTTCCATGAAATTGACTTTTCTTACGGTGGCACAAATCACCAATTAGCACTGAACAATATCAACCTGACAGTAGCCGCTGGAAGTCAAATAGCTATCATCGGACCGACCGGATCAGGTAAGACTACGCTGATCAGCCTACTTTTACGCCTGTACGATCCAGACCGCGGGTCAGTTGAGATCGATGGAACAAACCTACAAAAGGTAACGCTATCCTCCCTTCGCTCGCAGATTGGCATTGTGTTACAAGAAACCGTGCTATTTGCCGCTACTATCGGCGAAAACATCGCCTTCGGCCGACCTGATGCATCGATAGAAGAGATTAATACTGCGGCAGAGACAGCTCAGATACATTCCTTTATCGAAAATCTACCGCAAGGTTACGAAACCCCAGTTGGTGAACGCGGCCTCACCCTGTCTGGCGGTCAAAAACAGCGTATCGCTATCGCACGAGCACTACTTGTAAATCCTCGAATCTTGATCATGGATGACGCAACTTCCAGCGTGGATGCACGGACGGAAGGCCTAATCCTTTCGGCACTAAGAAAAACTTCGAATATTCGCACTACATTCGTGATCGCCCATCGTCCGAGCACCTGCAAGGAAGCTGATAGAGTGCTCTTTATAGACGAAGGAAAAATAAGCGCATACGGCACGCACAAGGACCTTCTGGAACAATCCTTGCTCTACCGCGATATATTCGAGCATTCGTCACATCCACCCAACCTCCACGCAGGAGACCACACACCGTGAGCACATTTTCAACTGGCGGAAACTACTCAGGAGGCCCTCAATCTCTCTTGCGAGCCCATGCCAACGACGGATCTGGAGGCGTCATCAACCCACAAATCATTAGACGGCTTTTGCGCTACATACTCCCCTACAAGAAGCAGATGATAGTGGCTTTCGCCGCAATGTTAGTGGTCACCGCCCTAAGCCTAGCTGCGCCATGGCTAATTCAGATAGCAATTGACGATGCTATTGCTACCGGCAATCTGGCCCAGCTAGGACTGATTGTCGTTCTCCTGACCCTAACGTTCATAGGGATCTACGCCGCCCACGCACTGCAAACTTACCTAATGTCTTGGGTCGGTCAACGCATGCTAGCTACTATGCGCTCGCAGCTCTTCAGCCATTTACAACGACTATCGCTAAGCTATCACACCCGACATCCGATAGGCGTTACCATCTCACGAGTAATTAACGATGTCGCTACAATCAATGAAGTCCTCTCACAAGGAATCATACAGATCATCGGGGACTCGCTCGTACTTATTGGAATTGTTGTAGCGATGTTAATAATGAGTCCAGAGCTATCGGTCACCGCTTTCGGCGTGGTTCCGTTGATGGTGATCGCAACACTGATCTTCTCACGCCTGGCACGTCACGCGTTCCGAGCAACACGCACAGCAGTAGCTAAAATGGTCGGCAACTTAGCTGAGGCGATCAGCGGTATGCGCGTAATCCAGGCTTTCGCCCAATTGCCAGCTGCCGCCACACGTTTCGAGAAAAGGAATCAGGAGAGTACCAATGCACAAATTTATGCTATGTCCTTGTCACTCGCCTTCACCCCTGCAGTAGAATTTCTGGCGCTGATAGCTACTGCCGCTGTGCTGTTCTTTGGGGGAATCGCCTACTCTAATGAATCGGTTTCAATAGGAATTGTGGTCGCCTTCCTAGCCTATGTCAGTCGTTTCTTTCAACCTATTCAAGAACTTAGCCAACTATACGCCTCCCTACAGTCTGCAATGGCAGGAGCCGAGAAAGTGCTGGAATTGTTAGACACCGAGCCTCTGATCGTTGACCTTCCGGAAGCCTCACCAATGCCGATAATCGAAGGGCATATCGAACTGCGTAAAGTCTATTTCTCCTACGATGACGAAAGGCCGGTGCTCAACAACATAAATCTTACCATCGAGAAAGGTCAGACCGTGGCGTTAATCGGCGAGACAGGAGCGGGCAAAACTACAATTGCTAACTTGATTACACGATTTTACGAAACGAACAACGGATTAATATTAATCGACGGTATCGACATACGCTCAATTCAACAGCGAACGTTACGCGCACAGATGGCACTGGTCTTGCAAGACCCTTTCCTCTTTCCTGGGACGATTGCCGATAATATTCGATTTGGAGCTCCCCACGCATCGAACGAACAGGTGGTCAAAGTGACGGAATTGATCGGACTTAACCATTTTGTCAACCGCCTTCCTGAAGGGTATTCCACACAGGTCCTAGAGTTTGGAGCTAATATTTCCGTCGGGCAGCGTCAACTCATATCCATTGCTCGAGCGTTGATGGTCAACCCGCGCCTGATTATTCTTGATGAAGCAACTTCTAGCATTGACGTCATAACCGAAAGGATAATCCAGGACGCCCTTCATACCCTCCTGGAAGATCGCACCGCAATCATAATTGCCCACCGACTGAGTACCGTCCGCAACGCTGACTGCCTCTTCTTGATGAAGAATGGAAATATCACCGAAACCGGCACGCACGATGAACTATTGGCGTCAGACGGTGTTTATGCTGATCTCTATCGCCGCCAGATTGATCATGAGGGATGAACGCAACAAGCACTTTATCGCTTTGCCGAAGCGATTGCAGCGCCTAAAACAAATAGAACAGATCCGATTAATAACGCAACCCCAACCGGAATGGCTATGGACGCCAAGTTAACCTGAAAGTAGGCCAACGCCCAGGACAAGAACGCAGATGCAATCCCAGAAGCTACTAATACGCCTCCAAGTCGCATCAGCAGCAGGGCCCTACGCTGAATGCTCACGCCGGCAGCGCCAGCAGCCTGCGGATAGGCACCGAAAGCCGTTCGGAACCGCCGAGGCCGTCCAGCTCGATCAGAAACACGGCGCTATCCACACTTCCGCCAGATCGCTCAATTAGCCGACAGGCGGCCTCCGCAGTACCACCGGTAGCTAGCACATCGTCAACCAGAAGCACTCGCTGTCCAGGCTTGCAGGCATCAGCCTGTATTTCTAATAAATCCCTACCATACTCAAGATTATAAAATCGACTCAAGGTTTCCCCTGGTAATTTGCCAGCTTTTCGCACTGGGATTAGACCTACCCCTATTTCTTGGGCTACTAGCGGACCGAGCAGGAAGCCCCGAGCTTCTATACATACTACCGCGTCAATGGGGCAAGGACTTTTAGAGCCGGAGACAAATCCAGCTGCCATCCACCTAGCTATACGGGTGGACAGGCCAACGTTAGCAAACAAAGGCATAATATCACGGAATATAATTCCTGCTTTTGGAAAGTCAGGAATATCATGAACCTCTTCTCGGACGGCTGCCCGCAACTTCGCTATATCCATGGCAACCTATGTCAAGCTAGAAAGTATGCCAGCACACACCGTATATGAATTAGCAGCAGCTTGACGAAGATATGCGCCAAAACCCCTTGATGCCTTGATATTAGTATTATCAGAAACTGAACGGATGACAACGAAAGGTACTCGGTTAACCGTTGCTACCAGTGCAATCGACGCCCCCTCCATTTCTACAATCGATCCATCAAATTCTTCCAGTCTTCTCCGAAGCGACCAGTCATGATAGCTAACAAACTGATCTCCGGTCAGTATCCTACCGGCTATCACACGCTGGCCATTTACTGGCGTTGCCAGCGCTAATTTCACCAACTGCTCACTAGCAAGCAGTATGCGGTGATCACTATACGGAACCTGTCCCAACTGAAACCCTAGCGCCCTGGCATCCAGGTCATGCTGAATACAATCTCGACTAACCACAACATCACCAATATCCAGCCCCTTACATATACTGCCAGCAATTCCTGTAACAATCAGGTAGTCAGGTTTCACTTTATCTATGACACGCTGCGCTACCATCGCTGCCATTACTTTTCCGACGCCAGAGCGCACCAAAACTACATCCACGTTTCCGGAATGAAACCTAAATTCCTTAAACGGCTCAGGATCACATGAAGGCACAAGCTTATGCGCGCTATAAAACGCTTCGATCTCCTCCTTCATGGCGGCAAGAATCACTACCGTAGGCATGCCGGAAACCTACCTCAAAAGAAGCCATCACCGGAATTCCCAAAATACTATCAATTCGGTGTACCTTCACATCATGCCAAAATCAATGGTCATAAGCCCGGAGGAGGTTCGCCAACACGGCAACCTCGAAATCGATCCGATACCTCTGAACCACTACCAGCCTGACATAACCGCTGAGCGTGAGCGTTGGGGTGAAAAAGCGATGATCGGAGCTTACCGAGACATGGTACTCATCCGCCAATTTGAACGCATGTTGGAAAGCATTAAGAGTACCGGCAGCTATGCCGGCCTGGATTACGTGCACGAGGGCCCGTCCCATCTGTCTATTGGACAGGAAGCAGCAGTAGTCGGCCTCTGTCTACCGTTGGCTCCCGAAGACATGATTTTCGGATCTCACCGTAGCCATGCGGAAATACTAGCCAAGAGTCTTCAAGGCATCCGTCATTCTGATGACACCAATCTTCAATTAATCATGAAAGAGTATCTGAATGGTGACATCTTGCGCGTTGTAGAGAATGCCGCGGATCACACCGACACTGAGGCCCTGGCGATTGACTATGTCGTGTACGGCTTCATGGCGGAAGTGTTTGGGAGGCGTAATGGCTTGAACCGTGGCTTGGGCGGTTCGATGCACGCCTTCTTCGCTCCACTGGGCAGCATGCCGAACAACGCAATCGTCGGTGGCTCCGCAGGAATTGCCGCTGGAGCTGCACTCTTCAAACGGGTAAATCGCCAGCCGGGCATCGTAGTGGCTTGTACTGGTGACGCCTCAGCGAGTTGCGGTCCCACTTGGGAAGCATTGAGCTTTGCATCAATGGACCAATACCGCACCCTCTGGGACTCTAACCTAGGTGGCGCACCCCCGATGCTGTTTAATTTTATGAATAACTTCTATGGAATGGGAAGCCAAACTGCAGGCGAAACACTTGGCTTTCAGGTCTTGGCTCGTCTGGGAGCTGGAGTCAACCCGGAGAATCTGCACGCTGAGCGCGTCGATGGTTACAATCCATTAGCAGTTGCAGCTTCGGTGGACACCAAGCGAAAACTGCTCCTGGAAGGGCGTGGACCAGCTCTGCTCGATACGGTCACTTATCGTATCGCTGGCCATTCGTCACGCGATCCAGCTACCTACCGAACACGTGAAGAGATTGAGGCGTGGGAAGAACGAGATAGTTTACGAAGCTATGGCGAGTATTTGAACGAAGCTGGAATCCTCGATGAAGACTCCCGTTCCCAAATTACTTCTTGGGCAGAAGCTGTAATAGAACGATCATTCCGCTTAGCTATATCACTTGATACCTCTCCACGCTTTAGCGGAACCGCTTCGGAGATAGAGTCGCTAATGTTCTCGAATAGTCCCGTCGAGGCGATGGCAGTCGGCGATTCCGAATTAACCATACCGATTGCGGAAAATCCACGTGTACAAGCCCTATCCCGCCGTTCGCGCTCAGCGTTTGATGAGACTGGCAAACGCCGACCAAGCTCTCAGGTGATCACCTTGCGAGACGGCCTATTTGAAGCACTGCTACATCGCTTCTCGATCGATCCAACCATGGTTGCCTACGGCGAGGAAAACCGTGATTGGGGTGGAGCCTTCGGCGTCTATCGCGGTCTTACTGAGTCCCTTCCTTACCACAGGCTCTTCAACTCCCCTATTTCCGAGGCATCAATTGTTGGTAGCGCAATAGGATACGCTATGAGTGGCGGCCGCGTAGTCGTTGAACTAATGTACTGTGACTTTCTCGGACGCGCCGGAGATGAAGTCTTCAACCAGCTTGCAAAGTGGCAAGCGATGTCAGCTGGCGTGCTGTCACTTCCCCTTGTGCTTCGAGTTTCCGTCGGCTTTCGCTACGGAGCCCAACATTCACAGGAATGGTCCGCAATGGTTAGTCACATTCCCGGGCTTAAAGTGTACTACCCAGTAACCGCCTATGATGCCAAAGGAATGCTTAATTTAGCATTGAGAGGCACTGATCCTGTGATATTCTTCGAAAGCCAACAGCTCTATGGAATGGCTGAAGAGCTGCACCCGGAAGGAGTTCCTGCCGGCTATTACGAGATCGACGAGGGTGCTCCACATATACATCGCCATGGCGGAGACATGACGATCCTCACGATCGGTGCAACTCTCTACAAGGCCATAGAAGCCGCACAAATTCTTTCCGAACACTATGGCGTGGAGGCAGAAGTAATCGATGCCCGTTTCGTGACACCCCTCGATTACGGTCCGATCGTTGACTCAGTGCGCAAAACCGGCCGATTACTACTCACCTCAGATGCCTGTGAACGCGGTAGTTTTCTTCACAATATTGCCACCAATATTAATCGGCTCTGCTTTGACGACCTCGACGGGCCACCAGTGGTGCTGGGCTCCCGTAACTGGATCACGCCCCCTGCTGAACTAGAATCTGTCTTCTTCCCGCAAGTCGACTGGATTTTGGATGCGATTCACGAACAAATCCTGCCACTGCAGGACCATCATCCTCGGACACTCCAGAACCTAAGCGAGCTCAGCCGACGCAGCGCCGCCGGCGTTTAGAGAATATCTAATGCGTGCAATTCAATTCGAAGAACCATATAAAATTCGGTCGGTCCAGGTAAAAGCCCCAGCTGCTCCTGGTCCAGGTGAGGCCCTCGTCAAGACCCACTCGGTAGGAATATGTGGCACAGATGCTAGCGCCTACCGAGGCACGTTCCCATTCTTTGACTTCCCAAGAATCCCTGGCCATGAACTAGGTGTTGAGGTTGTCTCAGTAGGTGAAGGAGTCACTGATGTGGCAGCCGGGGACACCTGCAGCGTGGAGCCGTATCTGAATTGCGGGAACTGCTACGCCTGCAATAAGGGACGCAGTAACTGTTGTGAGGACCTAAGTGTTGTTGGCGTCATGCAGGACGGAGGCCTTCGTGACTACTTTAAGATACGATCTGATAAATTACACAAAGCTAACAATCTCACGTTTGATCAGCTCGCACTCACCGAAACGCTCACAATAGGTTGTCACGCCTCCACACGGGCTGCCCCCACGGCAAAAGATCAACTGCTCATCATCGGACTGGGACCGATAGGTCTCGCTGCTCTGGAGTTCGTCCGACTCCGCACCTCCAATATTACGGTGATGGATCGGATCGAATCCCGAATAGATTTTTGCAAGGAAACCTACGGTCCAGTCGGGACAATTGTCGCTGGCGAAGGTACAGAGACCGAGCAGATTCGTAATCGCTCTAATGGCCAAATGTTTGATGTTGTCATCGATGCAACTGGTAGTCCGCAATCGATGACAACTGCTCTAACCTATGCTTCCCAGGGAGGATCCGTAATCTTTTTAGGACTCAGTAGGCACGATATCAACTTTGCACAACCAGAGATGCACCGAAGGGAATTAACACTCATAGCTACTCGCAATGCACTTCCAGATGATTTTAGAACTGTAATAAATGCAATCTCCGACGGGACCATCGATACCGCCCCTTGGATCACACATCGAATCCCTTTTGCAGAAGTGGAGCAACGTTTCGGAACGGTAATTCAACCAGATTCAGGTGTCCTGAAAGCGGTAATCAGGATGGTATAGGCGTCGCTAATCAATACATCCCGCTAAAACCGAGACATGCGCCCATAAAAGGCATTTGACGTACCCTACGCTTCAGATCCTCCAACCCGTCTTAAGAAACGGATCAGCCAATTGGACGGCATTAACACTGTAATCAAGACTGAATGACGAGACACTAAGAACGAACCAGTAATCCTGATAGATTAACCGCTTTAAAGAAAGACTTATCCCATAATAAGGGAAGAAACATCATAGCCTTGAAAAGCTTATGGTTCTCAAACCTCGTCATCCACACATCAGCATCCTTGGAGAAGCCAATCAGCTATGCGAACCCAACGAGAAACTATATCTCACTCCGCAGTGCTGTCGGCTTGCATCTAATACGCACACCCGTTATTAAGAACCCTCATGGCACCAATAACGAGTTGGCGAGAACGCATGAGAGGCAGAAATGCAGCTCCAGCTGTTGATCATTCTGGACTCACTTGGTGGCGCGAAGCGCGCTTCGGAATGTTTATTCACTGGGGATTGTATGCTCTCCCAGCTGGGGTCTGGGATGGAAAAAATGTTCCGGGAATTGGCGAATGGATCATGTTTCGCCGGAAAATTCCGAGAAATCAGTACGCGGCTCTCGCTAATCGCTTCAATCCAGTACGCTTTGACGCTCAGGCTTGGGTAGACTTAGCGGTTCAGGCCGGCATGCGGTATTTAGTAATTACCTCTAAACACCATGACGGATTCGCTATTTTCCGTTCACAATCGTGTCCCTACAACATCATCGATGCTACCCCGTTCGGGCGGGATCCCATAGCCGAACTATCCTCAGCATGTACTGAGGCAGGTATAAAACTTGGTTTCTACTACTCGCAAGACCAGGACTGGCATGACCCCGATGGATCTTGTAACGACTGGGATTTCGATGAGCAGAACAAAAACTTTGGAGCATATCTGGAACGTAAAGTAAAACCACAGATTCGCGAACTCCTAACTCAATACGGACCGATCGGCCTGATCTGGTTCGACACGCCGTATACCATCAGCCGCGAACATAGCATCGAACTGCGAGACCTTGTCCATTCATTGCAGCCTGACTGCTTAGTCAGTGGCCGCATCGGCAATGACGTAGGTGACTATGGCAGCCTAGGAGATAATCAGATTCCGGCGGGTCGTGTGCTTGCTGACTATGAAACACCGGCTACTTTAAACGATACCTGGGGCTATAAGGTTACTGACCACAATTGGAAATTGTCATCAACTCTGATTCTGTTACTCATAGACCTTGCCAGCAAAGGAGTAAACTACCTGCTGAATGTCGGTCCGACTGCTGAAGGAGTAATCCCCGAGCCAAGCGCTGATCGCCTACGGGAAATTGGTGCCTGGATGGAAATTAACGGTGAGTCAATCTACGGCTCACAAGGAAGCCCGTTTCCTTATGAGCACGACGGCGTCCGGATGACCAGCAAAAGAGGACAGCTCTTCATTCACTTACTTGATCACGAAAAAAGTTCAATAGTCATTCATGGGTTACGAAATCAGGTAACTGCTGCGGAGGTGCTAGGCCTATCTGATCCAGTAAATTTTCTGCAGGACCGCATTGAGACCGCTGATATAGACCGATTAGAACTGACCCTACCCAACATAAGCAACATCAAACATGTTCCGGTGATAGCACTGAATATTGCAGGGGATGCAGAGGTAGACGAGCTCACCGTCCAACAGCCAGATGGCACTATCTGTCTTCATGCACATCAAGCGAACATCCGGCCAGGGATAGACTCTACTTTAGAAATCCTATCCAACGGCCTGACGGCTGGATGGACAGACTCAAAGAGCATGCTTTCGTGGCAGGCACGTGTATACCGCCCAGGCACATTCACGGTCGTGATTACGGCTGCGCCAATTCATGACACCGAAATAGTAACTCCTCACGGTATGGCGGTAACTGTTGAAAACGTCGACAACAAAAATAGGAGCGTTGAGGGCACTCTCAGCAATACCGAACGATCTTCATTACCACGAGCCCAGTATTTCCCAGAATTCAGTACACCTATCGGCGACTTGATAGTCGACACTGTAGGCACGCACACCTTCACGTTAGAGGCTATCCGCATAATTACCAATACTCCGGATGGAGTAACCGTGTTCGGTGCTACACTCGTGATGATGTAATAAGCACCATGCCTCCTCTACAAGCGATCAACAACAGACCTCTTTACTTACAGCACTATCACACTCACTGAGCATCTGACGGTGGGTGCCACTATAAACCCCACCTCCAAAGATCTCAGCGGATAATTCGTGCTGAGTTACCGCTAGCCAGCTTCCGCACTTGGTCTAACGTCGACATAGTGGTATCGCCGGGAAAGGTGGTCAGAAGTGCCCCGTGCGCCCATCCCAGTTGGACTGCCATTTCCGGAGATTCACCATTCAAGAGACCATAAAAGAACCCTGCGGCAAATCCGTCGCCGCCTCCTACCCGGTCATACACATCTAGTTCACAGACAGGAGCAGTTACCGTCTTGCCATTTATCCAGGCTACGGCGCTCCAGTCATGACAGTTAACAGAGTGGACTTTGCGTAGTGTAGTAGCGACTACAGAGATATTAGGAAACTCAGTAGTAACGCAATCAATCATCTGTAGAAATGCACTCGGATCAATTTTTGAATCATCATGATCAGATTCCGGCCCCACAATACCTAACCCTTGCTGCATGTCTTCCTCATTGCCCACTAGTACATCAACATTCCTCACGATTGAACGGAGCGTAGATTGAGCGGAGTCAGCCCCACCTGCGATTTGCCAGAGCTTATGGCGATAGTTCAGATCAAAAGAAACGATTGCACCAGCGGACTTTGCAGCCTGCATCGCCTCAATAATTACCTGGGATGTGGTGGAAGAAAGTGCCGCAAAGATGCCACCAGAATGCAGCCAACGAACACCCGTACTGAATATTGACGCCCAATCAAAGTCGCCTGGCTGCAAACGGGAAGCTGCCTCGTTAGAACGATTATAGAATACCTCCGGTGCACGAACTCCAGCTCCACGATCACTATATACAGTTGCCATGTTCGGACCGATTACACCATCGTGGTCAAAATATTTGTAAAACGGCTGCACCCCCATGCAGCGAACCGATCGATTGATCATCTCACCAATGGGATAACCGACCATCGCAGTAGCAATTCCAGTTCGCATTCCATAGCAACTAGACAAGTTAGCAGCACAGTTATATTCTCCGCCGGTATCATGGATAGCATGGCTGGTAGCGTGGGGAAATGGGGTAATCCCTGGGTCAAGTCGGTGCACCAGGGCGCCCAGTGCAAGAAAGTCAAGAGCTCCCTGATCAGCAATCTTTAGCATACGGAGTTACTCCTCTCACTTGGATCATGCCCGAGTCTTACTCTCTCGGAAAGTAAGTCATTGAGAAACAGCTTGATAGTTCACTCCACCTTCGTCATGGTCGACCTATGGCTCAGTTTATCGATACCCATACTCATTTCTTTGACCCGTATCGCCCCAAAGGTGTGCCGTGGCCTAACCCCGAAAACACTGATCTCTACCGCACCACCCTACCCGAACACTTTTCCTCGGTAGCCTCTATTCACGATGTAACTCGTACTGTAGTAATCGAAGCTAGCCCCTGGATAGAGGATAATCAATGGATTCTAGACCTTGTTGACGACCCTACCCATAACCCTGAACAGATAATCGCAGGTTTTATCGGCAATCTCCGTCCTCAAGATGTACACTTCT
>CAZTZA010000053.1:0-11273 GCA_964618015.1 uncultured Spirochaetaceae bacterium
TGAGATAATCGTCTGACCTACTTCCGAGTCAAAACGAACGTGGAAGGTTGGGTCCTCCTCCGATAATGCACGTAGCGCTAGCCCGAGCTTGTCAGACTCTGCTTTCGACTTCGGCTCGATAGCAATGGAGACAACTGGGTCTGGGAAGACCATCGACTCCAATAACAGCGGAGCTTCGGAATCGCACAGCGTATCTCCAGTTGTGGTACGGCGAGCGCCAACAAGAGCGCCAATATCGCCGGTTCGCAACTCTCCAACTTCTTCACGGCGGTTAGCATGCATCCGAAGGATCCGCGTAGCTCGCTCCCTTACGTCGGCAGTAGCGTTGAACACATATGAACCCGAACGCAGCACTCCTGAATAAACCCGCACGAAGGTAAGTCGGCCTACATATGGATCAGTAGTTACTTTGAACGCCATCGCGGAAAACGGTTCCTCATCGGACGCCTTACGATCAACATATTCGCCGTCACTAGGCCTTATTCCAGAAACCGGAGGCTTGTCCAAAGGTGATGGGAGGTAATCAATCACCGCATCCAGTAGCAACTGCACACCCTTATTCTTAAAAGAAGCCCCGCACAGCACCGGAAACAGATCCCCAGCACAGGTGGCAGATCGCAGCACTTCGCGAACATGATCGGGTGAAAACTGCTGGCCCTCCAGATATCCCTCCATGAACGCGTCGTCATAGTCAGATAGTTTTTCAAATAGCTCGATCCGATGGCCTTCAGCAGCAGGCAATAGGTCAGCCGGAACAGGCCGAGTATGGTACTCAGCCCCCAGTTCAGACTCATCCCACTCGATCATCTGCATAGAAATGATGTCGATAACACTAGTAAAACCAGGCCCTTCGGCTACCGGTATCTGAATCGGTATTGCATCAGCGCCAAGCTTGTCATGCAGCTCGTCCACAACATCGGCGAAGCGAGCACCAGTGCGATCCATTTTATTGACAAAAACTATGCGAGGCACCTTGTAACGATTGGCCTGCTTCCATACGGTCTCGCTCTGCGGCTCTACACCGCCGACTGCACAGAACACAGCAACAGCGCCATCCAAGACGCACAGGGATCGCTCCACTTCCACGGTGAAGTCAACATGTCCTGGAGTGTCAATGATGTTGATGGCGTGATCCCTCCACGGACACGAGGTGGCCGCGGCGGTAATAGTGATACCACGCTCCTTTTCCAGATCCATCCAGTCCATCTCAGCCTGACCGTCGTGAACCTCGCCGAGCTTATGCTTGCGTCCAGTATAATAGAGCATCCGCTCAGTGGTCGTTGTTTTCCCTGCATCAATATGCGCCATGATGCCTATATTGCGGGTACTGGATAGCGAACGCATCTGCGCGGGACGTCCCTGATCTGCTCTTTCTGTCATCGCCTTGCCACCAGTCCGTCCATTACCAGCGATAATGAGCAAACGCACGGTTTGCTTCAGCCATCTTGTGCGTATCTTCTTTCCTTTTAGCAGCGGAGCCTGTGTTGTTGTAAGCATCAAGAAACTCAGCGCCTAGCCGCTCAGCCATTGAGTGTCCTCGACGAGCGCGGGCGAACTGCAACAACCAGCGGATTGCCAAGGCAACTTGCCGCTCTTCACGAACTTCCACCGGCACCTGATATGTGGATCCCCCAACGCGCCGAGACTTAACCTCAATCATCGGCTTGATGTTGTTCACTGCCGTACGAAACATGTCGATCGGTTCATGCTCCGATTTACCATCCATATAATCGAGAGCCCTGTAGAAAGTACTTGCCGCAAGGGATTTCTTCCCACGCAACAGCATGCTGTTAATGAACTGACCCGCAAGCCTATCCTGATAACGGGCATCCCGAACATCGCGTTGTACCGTACCTACACTACGTCTTGGCATTCCCTAAAACTCCCCCAAGCACCCTAACAACCATTCTCAAGTGATTCGCAGTCCTAAGTTTTAGGCCGCTTAGTGCCGTACTTCGACCGCGCGCGGCGTCGATCATCTACACCAAGAGTATCCTTGGCACCACGAATAATATGGTAGCGAACACCAGCTAAATCCTTAACACGGCCACCGCGAATTAATACAACCGAGTGCTCCTGCAGGTTGTGTCCGATACCGGGAATATAGGCGGTTACCTCCATGCCGTTCACCAATCTAACTCGGGCCACCTTGCGCAGGGCCGAGTTCGGCTTACGTGGAGTAACGATCATCACCCGAGTGCAAACGCCACGCTTTTGAGGGCTTGCTTGCAGAGCTGGGCTCTTCGTATTCTTTGAGCTACGCTTTCGCCCGCTACGAACGAGCTGGTTTATCGTCGGCACTCCCTTCTCCTCTTGCTCCCATGAGCCAGCCTCAACACGACCTCTTCAATTCGCCCAAACGAAATTGCCATCCGGCCAAAACTCCCGAAAGGCCCCACCATCTACAGACAGAGGCGAGAACTGTGAGAAGCCGGACGGTCACCATACGCGTGCAAACTTATGCAGGTCAAGCATCCAGACCTTAACCACTGCGCCTGGCACCGAAGACGGAAATAAGAATCCGCTTCCGGGACTAACCGCCCGTAAAGATATCGGCCTATCGTCACTCGCGTCAATAGCTGTCGCTATCGGACTCCTATCACTTACTCCGTGCTCTTGATGCCGCAGAGGCCTCATTCGCCGAGTCGGGTGATTCCTCTAACATCATGTCAGCTCGAATCTCCGCGTCATGATCCTCTTGCTCTTTGCGTTTCTGCTCTAGAATCCGCTGTACGGCAACGTCAAGATTTTCCATATTTTCGTCAAACAACTTGACGTCCCGATAAGCCCGCATCCCGGTACCTGCGGGAATCTGGTTCCCTATTATCACGTTCTCCTTCAGACCACGCAGATAGTCAGCAGACCCGGCAATAGCTGAGTTAGTTAGCACTCTAGTGGTCTCCTGGAAAGACGCTGCAGATATAAATGATTCGATATTCAGTGAGGCGCGAGTAATGCCTAGCAACATCGGCTGCGCTACCGCTGGCTGACCACCTTCTTCGATGACCTTTTTGTTCTCGCTGTAGAAGCGATACCTGTCCACCTGCTGGCCAAATATAAATTGAGTATCACCAACCGAAACTATTTCCAGTTTTTTCATCATTTGCCGGATAATCATTCCGATGTGCTTGTCATTAATGCGCACGCCTTGCAGTCGGTAGACCTCCTGAATCTCATTGACAAGAAAAGCCTGTAGTGCGTTCTCGCCCATGATTGCAAGCACGTCGTGAGGATCTACCTGTCCCTCACACAAAGGTTCCCCTGCTTCAACCATATCTCCATCACGTACAAGCAGATGCTTACCCATTGGAACCGAGTGCTTAAACTCAGTACCAAAAACATCTTCCACCGACAACACTCGCTTTCCCTTAACGATACCGCGGAACCTTACCACCCCATCGATGCCAGCCAGCACCGTCGGGTTCTTTGGATGCCGTGCCTCAAAAAGCTCCCCTACACGAGGCAAGCCGCCAGTAATATCTCGCGTCTTGACACTCTCTTTGAGCAACTTAGCGAGTGTACGTCCCGCCTGGACATCATCTCCTTCCGAAACGTTTAGATAAGCGGAACCAGGCAGATAATAGACTGCCTCGCCGCCGTCCTCAGAATCCAGCACTATACGGGGTTGCAGTGTTTCAGCTGAAAAATCAGTGATCTTTTTCTCTATCTTTCCCGTGTCCTCGTTTATCTCTTCGCGCAACGTAGTACCGAGAACAATATCTTCAAAGCGCACCCGCCCCGAGATTTCAGCAACTATGGGTTCTGCGAACGGGTCAAAGTACGCCATAGTCTCCTCGGCAGGAATCACCTGACCGACTCCTACCATCAACTCCGATCCATTGCGAATTTCCACCCGACGGGGCTGAGCAGTAATCAATAGTTGTTGGTCAGACCTGCGCACGAAGCCGATTTCCTCGGAAACGATCTCCTGGCCATCACGCCGCAATAGCAAATTATCTGATAACACCTGCTGCCCATCCTCAACGCTAACCTCATCCTCTGGTTGCAGCTTGATCTGTTGCAGCACTCGGCTAACGACTATGTATCCTTTACGGGTAAACAGTCTGTTCCCACTGTCAAGTTCTACCGAGTTACCCTGAATCTCGATTATCAGACATGGATACTGCAAATAGATCCGGTTCTCCTCACTCACACGCGTCGCTGCGCCACCTATGTGAAAAGTCTTCATAGTGAGCTGAGTCCCCGGCTGTCCGATCGACTGGGCAGCTACGATACCTACTGCTTCCCCGATTTCGACCGCTCGATTGGAGGCGAGGTTGCGTCCATAACACTTACGACATACGCCCTGTTTAGACTCGCAAGTGAGAACCGTACGAATTTTAACTTTTTCAACTCCAACCTGCTCAATATTTTCAGCAACCGTGTCAGTTACTTCCTCATTAACGTCTACCAGGATCTCACGACTAATTGGATGTCTTACCCTTTCCAAAGTAAAGCGACCCCCAATACGATCACGTAACGGTTCAACAATCTCTTCGCCGTCCTTGATCGCCTCCTGATCGATGCCATTAATGGTCCCGCAGTCGTCCTCATTCACCACCACGTCCTGAGCGATATCAACGAGCCGTCGAGTCAAGTACCCCGCGTCAGCAGTCTTTAGCGCCGTGTCAGCTAGGCCTTTGCGAGCACCGTTGGTAGAGATGAAAAACTCGATCACCGACAACCCTTCCTTGAGACTAGCTCGAATAGGTAGTTCAATTATTTCGCCGGACGGGTTGGCCATTAGACCTCGCATACCAGCGAGCTGACGGATCTGAGTGCGACTGCCTCGAGCACCGGACGATTCCATCAAGTGCATCGGATTAAATCCCTGCCTGTCGGATTCCAGCTCTGTCATCAACTCGTTGGTGATATCATCGTTGGTTGTTCCCCAGACCTCGATGACGCGATTGTACCGCTCCTCGTTGGTGATGTGGCCTTGTAAATACTGGCTATGAATCTCCTCAACCTGCTTGCTGGCTCTATCAATTAACTCTGGCTTCGACTCGGGAACTAGTATGTCTTCCATACCAATTGTCGCACCGAACTTCGTCGCGTAGTGGAATCCGAGCTGCTTAATTGCATCGAGCGCCTCAACGGTAATGTGTGGGCCGTGCTCCTTATAGCAACTCGAAATTAAGTTGCGCAAACTACTATCATCGAGCTGCTCATTAATAAAGTGCATCTCAGTAGGCAGCTCCTCGTTCAATAGAACTCGCCCTGGAGTAGTCTCAAAGTAGGAGCCGTTCAGCTTTAGCTTAATTTTTGCGTGGTAATCCACCGAGCGTGCATCAAGCGCCCGAACCACTTCCGACGTTACTGAGAAATGTTTCCCTTCACCTTTAGCTCCCGACTTGATACCAGTCAGATATGAGATACCCAGAATCATGTCCTGCGTAGGCACCACGATCGGTGATCCATTTGCTGGATCAAGAAGATTCTGACTCGAGAGCATCAAAGTCCAACACTCGACCTGCGCCTCTGGAGTAAGCGGCACATGAACCGCCATCTGATCACCATCAAAATCCGCATTAAAAGCTGGGCAGACAAGTGGATGTAGCTTGATAGCCTTACCTTCTACCAACACCGGCTCGAAGGCTTGAATACCTAATCGATGCAAAGTAGGAGCGCGATTTAAGAGGACTGGATGCTCACTGACGATCTCCTCCAGAACCGCCCACACCTCCGGCGTCTCTTCCTCAACTAGGGTCTTAGCCTTCTTAATATTATAGACGACGTCGTCCTCTACTAGCTTCTTCATTATAAAAGGCTTAAACAACTCTAGGGCCATCTTCGTGGGCAGCCCACACTGATGCAGCTTTAGCTCTGGTCCAACCACGATCACCGAGCGGCCAGAATAATCTACGCGTTTACCGAGTAAGTTCTGACGGAATCGCCCTTGCTTGCCGCGCAGCATATCCGAAAGTGATTTCAACGGTCGGTTGGCTGCACCCTTGACCACGCGTTTTTTCTTGGAGTTGTCAAAAAGCGCGTCTACTGCCTCCTGCAACATACGTTTCTCATTTCGGATGATAATGTCGGGCGCATCTAACGCAAGAAGTCGTTTGAGACGGTTGTTGCGATTGATGACGCGCCGGTATAGATCGTTCAGATCAGAAGTCGCAAAACGTCCGCCGTCCAACTGCACCATCGGGCGTAGCTCCGGAGGAATCACCGGAATAACATCCAGCACCATCCACTCTGGGTCGTTACCAGAGTCGCGGAAGTTCTCTATGATCTCAATGCGTTTCAAAAGTCGCTTATCGGTCTTGATGCCCTTTTCGACCATCTTGCGCCTCAGCTCCTCTCCAAGAGCATCTAAATATAATGTTTCTAACAGGTTTCGAATTGCCTCTGCGCCGATACCGGCAGTAAAGCTCATGGCGTGCCGATCACGCGCCTCCAGATACTCCTCCTCCGTGAGCAACTGCATACGCTTCAAGTCGGTATCTCCGGAATCAGTAATAATGTACTTCTCGTAATAGAGAATCGACCGAAGAGCCGCAATCGGCAGGTCTAATAGCAGTCCTATACGAGATGGCACCGAACGATAGAACCAAATGTGTGATACTGGCGCAGCTAGTTCTATATGCCCCATACGCTCTCGACGAACACGCGGATGTGTCACCTCTACCCCACAGCGATCGCAAATCACGCCTCGGTAACGAATAGATTTAAATTTTCCGCAATAGCATTCCCACTCCTTAGTGGTGCCGAAGATGCGCTCACAGAATAAGCCATCCCTTTCTGGGCGAAGAGTGCGATAGTTGATGGTCTCCGGTTTCTTTACTTCGCCGTATGACCAGGCACGTACATCCTCGGGTGCAGCAATGCGGATGGTGATCTTCTCGAAATCCCGATATTCACGCATTTGACTACCCCCCTCCCGACGGTTCTCTATGGCCACAGTTATAAACTCCTCTTAGAACCTTAATCCCTCGCGGGTTATCAGCTCTTCATCACGCTCCGTGAGCGGAACTTGTTTTCCTTCGCCATCGAAGATCGTGACATCCAACGCTAAACCGCGCAGCTCCTGCACGAGGACGTTGAATGACTCTGGGATACCACCCGATTCGAATGGCTCTCCCTTTACTATACTTTCATATACCTTTGCACGCCCGGTCATATCGTCAGACTTGACCGTCAGGAGCTCCTGGAGAGTGTTAGCAGCGCCGTAGGCCTCTAAAGCCCACACTTCCATCTCACCCAGGCGCTGGCCACCATTCTGAGCCTTGCCCCCAAGTGGCTGCTGGGTAACCAACGAATACGGCCCCGTAGAACGAGAGTGCATCTTGTCATCCACAAGATGACTAAGTTTCATCATGTATATCACGCCACAGGTAACCGGGTTCTCAAACGGCTCGCCGGTCAACCCGTCATAAAGAGTTGCCTTAGAGCTCATCGGCAAGCCTGCCTCGGACAACTTGGCCTCAATCATTTCGTGAGACGCGGATTGGAAGACTGGAGTAGCGTACCATTCGTCCAGAACTAGTCCGGCCCAGCCAAGCTCAGTCTCCATTATCTGACCCAGGTTCATGCGAGCAGGTACACCCAACGGGTTAAGCACCACGTCCACAGGAGTACCATCAGCCATAAAAGGCATGTCCTCCTCCGGCAGGACACGTGCGACGACTCCCTTATTACCGTGACGGCCTGCCATCTTGTCTCCCTCTTGTAGCTTACGCTTAGAGGCCACCAACACTTTTACCACCTCTTCTACCCCCGGATTCAATTCATCACCGGCGGAACGGCTCATCCGTTGTACCTTGATTACGGTACCTTCAACTCCGTGTTGGATTCGCAGTGAAGTGTCACGCACCTCTTTCGCCTTTTCGCCAAAAATAGAGTTCAACAATTTAAACTCTGGCGTAGAGTCAGTTTCACTCTTGGGAGTTACCTTTCCGACCAGAATCGAACCGGACTTAACCTTCGCCCCAACACGTACGATCCCTTCTGAATCTAGGTGCTCGAAAGCATCCTCGGAAATGTTGGGAATATCGCGGGTAATCTTCTCAGGACCTAACTTCGTCTCTCTCACTTCGACAGAGAACTCTTTAATGTGTATGGAGGTGAATATGTCCTCCTTCACTACCTTCGATGAAATTAGGATCGCATCCTCGTAATTATAGCCATTCCAAGGCATAAAGGCGACGATTACATTTCGGCCCAGCGCTAGCTCTCCGGCGACAGTGGACGGACCATCAGCCAACACATCACCAGTCTGAATACGGTCGCCCACACGACAAACCGGCTTCTGTAGGAAACATGTATCTTGATTCGTGCGTTGATACTTAATCATTGAATAAGTGTCGAGTTCGTCATTATTCGCCTCATCTGGAAGTACGTGCACCTCTTCTGAACTGACGTACTGGACGACGCCTGGCTTTTTGGCCAACACCAGTACTCCCGAGTCGTACGCCGTCTTGGCTTCCATTCCGGTTCCAACTCGCGGCGGCTCTGGGACGACCAGAGGAACCGCTTGTCGTTGCATGTTCGAGCCCATGAGTGCCCGGTTAGCGTCGTCATGCTCAAGAAAGGGAATCAGGGATGCAGACACAGAGATTATCTGCTTCGGCGAGACGTCCATGTACTGGATGGAATCTGGCTCGCGAGTGATGTAATCCCCGCCACGCCGTACCGGCACCAGACTCTCCGAAAACTGGCCATCATCACTGATTGGAGCTCCAGCCTGCGCAATGAAATACTTCTCCTCATCAATCGCTGAAAGGTATTCGATCTCGCGCGTCACTCGACCATCAACCACCTTACGGTACGGAGTCTCAAGAAAACCGTATGAATTGACTCTTGTATAATTGGCCAAGGAAACAATGAGACCGATGTTCGGCCCTTCAGGAGTCTCAATCGGACACATCCGGCCATAATGAGTGTAGTGGACATCACGCACTTCAAAGCCCGCGCGATCACGCGACAAACCACCTGGTCCAAGCGCGTTTAGGCGTCGCTTGTGAGTCAGCTCAGCTAGCGGATTGACCTGCTCCATAAACTGAGACAACTGACTGGAACCGAAAAACTCCTTCACGGTAGCAACAATTGGCTTTATAGAAACCAGATCTTGAGGCCTGACCGTTTCAGCCTCCTTCAACGACATACGTTCCTTGGCAATGCGCTCCATGCGCGTAAATGCAATCTTCAGATGGTTAGTCAGCAGCTCTCCTACAGACCGGATCCGGCGATTACCTAAATGATCAATATCGTCGACGTTACCTTCACCGATATACACCTTAGCAAGGTGGATAATGGTGCTAATTATGTCGTCAGGCGTTAGCGTATAAGTATCAGGCGGATCAACATAGTCAAATTTCTTATTAAGCTTATAGCGACCGACTCGACCGAGCTCATAGCGACGCGAAGAGAAGAACATGCTCTGCAAATCCTTGTCAGCACTCTCGATAGTAACCGGCTCACCCGGCTTGATCGTAGAGTAGACGCGGAGCACCGCATCCTCCCTGCTTAGCTCTTCGTCATCATCCGCCGCTGCCGTTTTCGTCTCTTCCCTATCAAAACAATTTATCACGATCTGGGAGTGCAAGCTCTCAGGATGATCAAAATCGATCACCTCGACCTCTGAAACTCCTGCGGAATTTAATTCTTCTACATCATGGGACAGGAGCTTCTCGCCGGCCTTATATAACCTCTTTTCTTCAAGGTATATCGCCCGCGATAGTATCTTACCAACCAGCTTATCCTTCGCGTCCGATTTCCCGGAAACCGGCAGCAATATCTTCCGATAAAACAAGTCAATAATCTTTTCTCGACTATCAAAACCAAGGGCACGCAGAAGGACAGTAGCTAACAACCGCTTCTTACGATCTATCTTTGTGTAGATCAGCTCCCTTTTCTGATCGATCTCGAACTCCAACCACGAACCCCGGTACGGAATTATCCGAGAGGAGTAGATCCCTTTCTCATGAGAAAATATCGCTCCTGGAGAGCGATGGATCTGACTAACAACGACTCGCTCAGCACCGTTAATGACGAACGTGCCCCGGTCGGTCATGAGGGGGACGTCCCCCATATATATCTCTTTCTGTCGAATTTCGCCGGTGTTTAGGAATGCCAGATTGATTTTCGCTTTGATCGGGATAGCGTAAGTCAGGCCCTTGGTCCTACATTCGCTTTCGGAGAATTTGATATTGTCCTCATCAAGCGAATAGCCAGCGTACTCAAGCACCATGTCACCATTAGGGCTCTCTATTGGAAAAACATTACGAAAAACCTCTTCCAGTCCATAACGGTCAGGAGGCTTGCCGGCACTCATCTGTTCTCGCTGCAGAAGGCGCTCATAAGAAGAAATTTGAATTTCGACGAGGTTTGGCATAGCCATAACATCGTCTGAGCCACGTCCCATGAAATGACGTGGCGCTCTAGTCAGCTTAAGGGACATAGGTACCCCTCCTCTGTACAGGGATGAGATGCGTTAATCGCGATGATCGGTGGAAGCGTTGGTTGCGAGCCGAGCTACTTGAGCTCAACTGTGCCGCCAGCGGCTTCCAACTGCTCCTTGGCCTTATCAGCCTCTTCCTTACTGATCTCTTCCTTCACCGGTTTGTCGCCAGCTTCGACCAGCTCCTTAGCCTCTTTTAAGCCGAGACCGGTAAGGGCGCGAACTTCCTTAATCACCGGAATCTTCTTGCCATCAGCAAAACTCTTGAGAATAACGGTGAATTCCGTCTGCTCCTCTTCTTCTACAGCATCGCCTGCAACCGGCGCCGCCGCGACCGCAGCCACCGGAGCCGCGGCCGTAACGCCAAACTTGTCCTCCATGGCCTTGACCAGATCGGATACCTCCAGGACGGTCATCTCTGCGATACCATCCATGATCTGTTCAGCTGTCAGCTTTCCCATCGTCTACTCCTCAACATTCAGTTGCTTCTTGATCTATTTGTTTCAATCGTCTTCTTTGTTTTCTGTGCCACTCTGTTCGGCAGCAACCTGATCCCCAGACCCTTGGTCAGCGATAGCCTGCACCGTTGCAACGAGCTTGCGGACAACCCCTTGCAAGACACTCGCAACCGAACGTACCGGCCCGTTCATAGCGGATAGCATCATGGCATAGAGTACCTCACGCGACGGCAGTTCAGCCAAGGCTTTAACCTGGGCAGCATTTATGATCTGGCCGTCGACCAACGCGCCCTTGATCGCTAGCGTCGATTCATTACCAGCTTGAATTAGCACCTTACAAGCAGCTCCTGGCTCCACAGTTCCCAAAGTGGCTATCACTGTAGGTCCAGTCAGAAACTCCTCTGAAATCG
>CAZTZA010000053.1:11283-14069 GCA_964618015.1 uncultured Spirochaetaceae bacterium
CGGTAGTTTCAGGTCTTGAAGGGCAATACGAACAAATCGATTTTTCACTACACGTAAAGTGGAGTCCTGATCACCCAAAGCGCGCCTGAGGGCCGTCATCGCGCTGACATCCAAGCCACTGTAATCAGCAAAAACCGCATCAGGATTCTTTTCAAAAATATCCTTCAGATTTGATACGGCATCCACCTTATATTGCTGAGGTGCTCGAGTAATGCCGCCTTCAACGTTAGAAGAAATGTCACTCATACAGCCACCCTCACTCCTGGACTCATGGTGGTACACACCGCAACACTACGTAGAAATTCGCCCTTAGTTTCATCCGGTCGCTTACGCTGTACTTCCGTTACTACCGAACGAGCATTCTCAACCAAAGCGCTCGAATCCATACTCAGCTTCCCAATTGAGAGATGAACAACACCAGTCTTATCCGCACGAAACTCTACCCGACCACGCTTGAGCTCGGCGATAGTACCGGCCACATCTTGAGTAACCGTGCGTGTTTTGGGATTTGGCATTAGACCACGGCGCCCCAGAATCGGACCGAGCCTGCCAACATTACGCATCATATCGGGTGTCGCTACCGTCACGTCAAATTCCAGCCAACCGTCCTTGATCTTATCAATGAGCTCCTGACCACCCACGAACGTTGCACCAGCGTCTTCGGCTTCCTTGGCCTTATCACCCTCGGCAAACACCAGGATGCGCTGCTCCTGTTCAAAACTGTGCGGGAGCACCATCGTGTCGCGAACCGTATCATTACCCTTCAAGCTCACACGTACAGCTATCTCCACCGTTTCGTCAAATTTTGCGGATGGCAGGCCTTGTAAAAGCTGCAAGCCCTCCTCAACCGGGTAGACATGCTCCCGATCAATGGTTTGCAACGCAGCTCGATAACGTTTCCCTTTTCTTGACATTGACTTATGCCTCCACCGTCACGCCCATACTTCGAGCAGTTCCAGCAATAATCGATATGGCAGCGTCGTCGTCGACAGCATTAAGATCAGGCTCCTTAGTCTGTGCAATCTCCAGTAATTGAGCTCGTGAGATAGAGGCAACCTTGTCTTTGTTCGGCTCCGACGATCCCTTATCAAGGCCACACGCCTTTCGAATAAGAACTGCCGCCGGCGGGGTTTTAGTCACAAAGGTGAAGCTTTTATCCGCGTAGACAGTAATCTCTACTGGAGTGGTTAATCCGGGTTCTATCCCCTTAGTCCGTTCATTAAACTGCTGCACGAACATTGGTGCACTGACCCCGTGCGGACCGAGGGCCGGACCAACCGGAGGCGCAGGTGTTGCCTGTCCGGCTGGCACCTGAACCTTTATCACCGCAGTAATCCGCTTTTTGGCCACAATTATTCTCCTTTAAATCTTCTCGACTTGCATGAAATCAAGTTCTACGGGGGTCGATCGGCCGAAAATGCCCACCATGACCCTCAATTTCGCCTTCTCTTCGTTGATTTCTTCTACTGAACCTGTAAACGAGTCAAACGGTCCCCCGATTATGCGCACGCTTTCGCCAATGGTAAATGACTGCTTCGGCCGTAGCGTACGGTCAGCCTTGATTTCGCCTGCTTTCTGCAACAGAAGACGTGCTTCATCCGGGGAAATCGGCTGTGGCTTCCGGTTCTTGGTGGTGCCAACAAAACCGGTCACGCCCTGGATCTGACGAACCGCAGTACACACATCAATCCAAGCCTCGCCATCAAGATCCATTTCTACCAGGATATATCCAGGAAGAAACTTACGTGAGGTCACCTTCTTCTTGCCATCCTTGACTTCAACGACCTCCTCTGCGGGCACTTTTGAATCAAATAAATGGTCCTGCATACGAGGCAACTCACTCAACCGCGACAGATGCTTGTGCACTTTGTTCTCGAACCCAGAATAGGTATGAACCACGTACCATCCCTTCGCCATGTCCTCAGCTGTCTCCTTTTCTATCCTATTTCGATCAGAAGATCAGATCGATGGCCTGGAACAGAACGAAGTCAATAAACCCTAACGCCAGAGCGATCAGAGCAACCGACAGTAACACTACCTTCGTCGAGCTCGCTACCTCATCGCGACTTGGCCACGCCACCTTGCGCAATTCAGCGTAGCTCTCACGAAAGAACTGAATGATTCGACCCACTTTTCCGCTTCCTCAACCCTCTTCCAGGCCAGGCAGGATTCGAACCTGCAACATCCGGTTTTGGAGACCGGCGCTCTAACCAATTGGAGCTACTGGCCTTCCTGATTGCCCTCGGCCCTGACCACCTTCGATCCTACCCAATTCAACAGGATTCCCAGCTATACGACACAAACCTTCGAACTGCCCCGAAGCTCATTTGACACGAGCTTCTCTATGCAGCGTATGTGTACGACAACGGGAGCAATATTTTTTTAGCTCCAGTTTGCCTTGTGTATTGCGACGGTTCTTCATCGTCGTGTAGTTGCGGAGCTCGAGGCCGTCGTGCTCGGTGCACGCCAACGCCACAAGCTCGACCACCTTGGTTTTGGCCATCGAGAGTACTCCCCCTGCCGAAGGGTTGCTAAGAGATACGGGAATGCGAGACGCGTGTCAAGCGCGCATAACCAATCTCTATCGAAAAGCGCCCCTCACTAGCCTCCGACCGGATTTGAACAGGTGACCCCCTCCTTACGCTGGAGGAGCTCTACCAACTAGTGGCATCGTATTATAATCTACACAAGATCGAGAAAAGGAAGATTTGATCCCTGTGACTAAAAGTATTTAAGATTAAGGATTAGGATTTAATTACACTACTCGAACTACTGAATTTCATTCA
>CAZTZA010000054.1:0-13314 GCA_964618015.1 uncultured Spirochaetaceae bacterium
GTGAGGTTGCGCGGGTTCGATATAGAGCTCGTGGACCAGAGTTCTCGGGCTATCGTGCAGACTGTGCAAAAATCAGGGGCGATGGTGTCGGGACCGATCCCGCTTCCAACTCGTATTAATAAATTTACTGTGCTGCGATCTCCGCACGTGTACAAGAAGTCACGTGAACAGTTTGAGATGAGATCTCACATGCGTCTTATCGTCATCTTGGAGCCAAGTAGCGCGGTGATGGATGCCTTAATGAAGCTCGAGCTACCTGCTGGTGTCGACGTCGAGATCAGGCAGTAGGGGGCGTGAAGCGTGGTTTCTTTGATCGGCGTCAAAGTGGGGATGACGCAAATCTTCGACGAATCAGGTGTGGTGCGTCCGGTAACATTGGTGCGCGCGGAACCCAATGTAGTAATCGGTACACGCCTTGTAGGATCGGATGGTTATAGCGCTGTGGTACTTGGTTGGGGTAGTGCGCGAACTCGAGGCTTAACTAAGCCTTTCGCCGGTCAGTTTCCTGATGGGATTGATCCAACTCGCCATATTGTAGAGTTGCGCGATTTTGATGGTCCGTTCGATGTGGGGCAACCTATAGATATTTCTGTTTTCGATGGATGCCGGTTTGTTGACGTGCGGGGCATTTCTCTGGGCAAAGGTTTTCAGGGAGTAATCAAGCGGCATCACTTTAGAGGCGGACCAGCCTCGCATGGGTCTAAGTTCCATCGCGCTGGTGGCTCGACTGGCCAATCAGCTTGGCCATCACGGGTGTTGAAGGGGACTCGCATGGCTGGGCGCAGGGGTGGACGTGGTGCCACAGTGCAAAACCTGGAGTTGTTAGATATAGATGCAGGGCGGAGGTTGCTAATTGTTGCTGGCTCAGTACCGGGTCGCCGTGGTGGTCATGTGCTGGTGAGTAGTGCCAAGAAAAAAGATGCTGCTGCGCTCAACGGTGGAGGCGATTCTGCATGACGGTTCCTGTGGTGCGTACAGATGGAAGAGAGGTCGGCGAGGTTGAACTGGCTGATTTAGTTTTCGACGTGAAAGTAAGTGATGGTGCGATCTATGAAGCATTGCGAAATGAGCTTGCTAATCAACGTGTAGGAACGGCAGCTACCAAAACACGTAGTCAGGTTCGTGGAGGCGGCCGTAAACCTCACCGGCAGAAGGGTACCGGGAGGGCCCGTGCTGGATCGAGACGCTCACCTCTTTGGGTAGGTGGTGGTACGACCTTCGGCCCGCAACCGCGTGATTACCGATACCGCATTCCGCGAAAAGTGAAGCAACTGGCGATCCGTTCCGTTCTTACTTCGAAACAGCGTGAACAACAGCTGAAAGTGGTGGAAGGCTTGCAGGTTTCGTCGGGCCGAACGCGGGAGTTGGCTGCTATGCTGGAGACGCTATCCCCAGATATGAAAACGGTTATTGTGCTTGCTTCCGATGACCCCATGACTCGCCGTGCTGGGCGTAACCTGCCTTCGTTGCGGATACTGTCCAGTCAGCGGCTTCGTGTGCACGAGCTGCTCTACGGTGATCGTGTGCTTTTTCAACGGGAAGCAATTGATCTGGTGAACAATGGGTATGGTTCTAAGCAGGGGGCTGCTAACGAGGTGGGTGACGATGAACGGTGAGATTATTCTTGAGCCGTTGGTGACAGAGAAATCGAATTCACTGCGCGAATCTCATAAATACAGCTTCCGTGTTGACCGAAGGGCCACTAAGCGTCAAGTGCTTATGGAGGTGCAGCGCTTATTTAATGTAAAACCAGTGAGTTGTAACATCATTAATGTTCCCCGCAAGTCAAAACGTGTTCGTCATCAACGTGGATATACTGCGGCGTGGAAAAAGGCGATCGTGACGCTACCTAGTGGCCAAACAATTGGCCTGTTTGAGGGGGCCTAATGCCTGTCCGTACTCGTAAGCCTACAACTCCGTCATCGCGTTATACGAGCGTTCGAGACTTCTCCGAATTATCAGATAAGCGTCCGGAGAAGCGTCTCACTGAGGCACGGTCCTATCGTGCTGGTCGCTCTAAGGGTCGAATTAGTGTTCGTCGCAAGGGGGGGCGTCACAAACGCCAATACCGACTGGTTGATTTTAAACGTCAGAACCATGGCGTTCCAGGGAAGGTGGTTTCGATCGAGTACGATCCAAATCGTAGTGCGGACTTAGCGCTGGTAGTGTTTGCTGATGGAGATAAGCGCTATTTACTATCACCGAGAGGATTGCGCGTAGGAGCTACTGTGCAGAGTGGCCCCGGTGCTCCGATTGAGCTTGGCAATGCCTTGCCGCTTGGTGATTTGCCGCTAGGAATCGCTATACACAATGTGGAACTGACTCCAGGCCGTGGTGGGCAAGTGGTTCGTGCTGCTGGGAACAGTGCTACACTCGTAGCGAGGGAAGGCGAATACGCTAGTGTTCGGTTGCCGTCGGGTGAGACCCGTCTGGTACATGTGCGCTGCATGGCCTCGATCGGCGAAATCGGTAATCAGGATCACATGAACATTTCAATTGGCAAGGCTGGGAGATCTCGTTGGATGGGGCATCGGCCCAAAGTGCGTGGCGTCGCAATGAATCCGATTGACCATCCTCATGGAGGCGGCGAGGGTAAAGCATCTGGTGGTCGTCATCCGGTATCTCCATGGGGGAAACTGACTAAAGGGATGAAGACGCGTAATAAGCGTAAGCGGTCGAGTGATTTCATCGTAGGTAGACGTTAATGAAGGAAAGCGCTATGCAGATGGTGGTGAGGTAGAGGATGTCGAGATCTATCAAGAAGGGGCCGTTTGTGTCGCAGAGTCTGTTTAAACGGGTGGTGGAGGCGTCGAAATCATCTGAAAAGCAGATGGTGAGGACTTACTCGCGTTGCTCAACAATCATTCCGCAGATGGTTGGGATGACCATTTCAGTCTATAACGGGAAGACCTGGATCCCGGTCTACGTCTCTGAAAACTTGGTCGGCCATAAGCTTGGTGAATTTGCTCCAACACGGGTGTTCCGCGGTCACGCGGGCTCGGATCGAAAAGCGGTGCATCGCTAATGGTTCGTGGTAAACGTGGTTACACTGCCCATAGCCGGTTTTTGCGTATCTCGCCCAGTAAGGTGCGTCCCCTCGCCAACTTGGTAAGACGCCAGCCTTATGGCGAAGCTTTGGCGATACTTACAAGCTTGCCACACAAGGGTGCTGCATTGCTGTATAAGACGATCAAATCTGCTGGTGATAACGCACTGTTTCATAACGAAGAATTGGACGAAGGGGTGCTTTTTGTGCGTGAACTACAAGTACTGGATGGCCCGCGAATGAAGCGGATTTGGGTTCGAGGACGCGGCAGGGCTGACCAACAAGTTAGTCGCCTCTGTCATATCTCGGTAGCGGTAGAGGAGATGCCATAGCATGGGGCAGAAAGTTAATCCGACGGGGATGCGACTCGGTATCAACCAGTCATGGCGAAGTAAGTGGTACGTAGATCCAAGAGAGTATGCGCAGACGCTTCACGAGGACTTGGCGTTACGAAAAACGATAGAGAAAGCGCCGGAGACCCGTGGCGCGGACATCGCGCAGGTGGAGATTGTCCGTCATCCCCAACGGATTGCTCTTATTATCCACACGGGACGTCCGGGAGTGGTAATTGGTGCAAAGGGTCAGAACATTGAACGTTTGGGGGCTCAGTTGCAGCGTCAGGTTGGTAAGAAGATCCAGATCAAGATCAAAGAGATTCAGCGGCCAGAGACCAATGCTCAGTTGATTGCTATGAATATAGCACGTCAATTACGTGGGCGTTCTTCGTTCCGTCGAGTCATGAGGATGGCTCTTAACAACGCGGTGCGAGCTGGAGTTCAGGGGATCAAGGTTCGGGCTGCTGGCCGACTGAATGGTGCTGAAATGTCCCGCGTCGAGCAGTATAAGGAAGGCCGTGTCCCGTTGCACACGTTCCGAGCCGACATAGAGTATGGATTCGCTGAGGCCATCACGACTGTTGGTACGGTCGGCATCAAGGTGTGGGTGTTCAATGGGGAAGTTTTCGGTCGCGATAGTAAAGATGATGCTGGCTTGTTGCTAAAGAGGCAACGAGGACGCGAGGAGGCGGCCTGAACCGATGCTTGCTCCGAAGCGTGAAAAGTTCCGAAAACGGCAACGTGCAAGCGCTCTACGGCGGGGTGGTGAACGTCAACAAGACTTGGCTTTTGGCGACTTTGGCTTGGTTTCGTTGGAACATAAGTGGATTACTAATCGCCAGATTGAAGCTGCGCGCGTAGCAATGACGCGTCATGTTAAGCGTGGTGGTAAGGTTTGGATACGGATTTACCCCGATATGCCGTACACGATGAAGCCGGCTGAGACCCGGATGGGCAAGGGCAAAGGTAACGTGGAGTACCATGTTGCCCCGGTTCGGCGTGGGACTGTGATGTTTGAGTTAGCCGGAGTGGACGGTTCGCTGGCGCGGGAGGCTCTGACGCTGGCTGGGAGCAAGCTGCCGGTAAAGACCACAATTTGCGCTCGAGGCAGCTTGTTTGGACCTCAGTCGTGAAGGGGCTTTCATGAAAGAGCAGTACGGCGAACTATCCTATCCAGAGTTGATGCAAAAGCATGACGAGCTGGTTGAAGAGTACCGACAAGCACGTTTTGACAAAGTGGTCGGTCATCTGGATAACCCGGTTAGCTTAAGGGTGATTAGACGTCGGCTTGCACGGGCTAAGACAGTGGTGCATGAGTACGATTTGGGGATTCGGAAATAATGAGTTCTATAGAACATGGCCGGGAATTGGTTGGAGAGGTGGTCTCTGATCGCATGGACAAGACGGTTGTAGTCCTGGTTAGTACGAAGAAACGTCACCCTTTGTATGGGAAGTACATTCGCAGTTCGAAGCGGGTGAAGGTACACGATGCAGAGAACCAATGCCGTGTCGGCGACAATGTGCGTGTGGTGGAGTCGCGTCCACTGAGTCGTGAGAAACGGTGGAGGTTGTTGGAGATTATGGAGCGGAGCGACTGATGGTACAGGCGATGAGTTATCTCAACGTCGCCGATAACAGCGGCGCCAAACGGGTCCAGTGCATTAAGGTGCTTGGCGGTACCCGTCGGGTAAGTGCTGGGGTTGGCGATCGTATTGTAGTCGCGGTTAAAGTAGCGGTCCCATCAGCTGCTGTGAGTAAGGGAAGCGTAGTACGCGCAGTTATCGTTCGCACAAAAAAGGAGACGCGTAGGGTCGATGGGAGCTATATCCGCTTTGATGATAACGCCTGCGTGCTAGTAGATGAAGATGGCAATCCATCGGGAAAACGTATATTCGGTCCTGTGGCCCGAGAATTGCGCGATCGTGACTATATGAAGATTGTCTCATTAGCCCCGGAGGTGCTGTGACGATGGCTCGTGCCAAGCAAATACGTCGTGCCCATGTCCCGGTGCGATTGCGTCGTGACGACCAGGTCGTTGTTATTGCTGGTAAGGAGCGTGGCAAGACGGGACGTGTCCTGCGAATCGATATCGAGCGGCAACGGGTATTAGTGGAAGGGCTTAACCTGGTGAAGAAGACGATGCGTCCAACGCAACAGCGCCAGCAGGGTGGTATTTCTGAGATTGAGGCGCCGATTCATCTTTCCAACGTAATGATAGCCAGTTCTGAGGGTCGTTCGCGCATTCGATATAAGGTCAGCGATGATGGCAAGAGCCGTGTCGCAGCAAGCACGGGGCAAGAGCTGTGAGTAAGACAACGGCCGCCGGTTCTAATGATGGTAAAAAGAACGGTAGCGTAGATACCGTAAGTGGTCATGAGAACGGCTCCACCTACATGCCAAGGATGCGGGAATTGTATCGTGGGACTGTGGTGCCAGCACTGATCGATGAGTTTGCCTACGACAGCGTTATGCAAGTCCCTAAGCTAGATAAGATCTTGCTTAGTATGGGAGTAGGCATGGCGACGACTGACCGACAGTTACTTGATACTGCGGTTGAAGAGTTGACGATGATAGCTGGTCAGCGGGCGGTGACTACAAGGGCTCGCCGCTCGATAGCTGCCTTTAAAATACGTGCTGGGCAGGAGATAGGAGCTATGGTTACATTGCGCGGTGACCATATGATGGAGTTCTTTGATCGATTTGTGAACGTTGCTGTGCCGCGAATTAAGGATTTCCGTGGTTTATCCCCTGACTCGTTTGATGGACGGGGTAACTATTCAGTTGGAGTGGACGAACAGATTATTTTTTCAGAGATAGATTACGATAGGATTAACGCAATTCGTGGTCTCAATATCACGATCGTTACTTCTGCTCGTACCGACCGTGAAGGTAAGAGTCTGTTGAGCGGATTGGGCATGCCATTCCGCGGTGAGTAAAAGGAGGCATCAGTTGGTCTTAATGATGAACGGTTCGTTTCGAAGTCCGTACGGGGCTTGGATAAAAGATTAGGAGGCGGAAGTGGCACGCAAAGCACTGGTTGTGCGCGCGCAGCGCACGCCCAAATATTCTACACGCAAGGTGAATCGCTGCCGCTGTTGCGGGCGGCCTCGTGGCTATATGCGCCGATTTCAGCTCTGTCGGATCTGTTTCCGCGGACTTGCTAGTCAGGGGCTGATACCTGGCGTGACAAAGTCAAGTTGGTAATTCGATGAGTGTTACTGATCCAGTTGCTGATATGATGTCCAAAATCCATAACGCCGGAGCGGCTGGGCACGAGAGCGTTGATATTTTGCCGTCGAAGTTCAAGATAGAAATCATTAAGACTCTGAAAACTGAAGGGTTCGTGCGAAACTTTAAGCGTGTCGGGCAGGACGGACAGGGACCCGTACGTGTGTTTCTTAAATATGACAATGATAGTAAGCCAGTGATCCGAGGTATGCAGCGGATATCCAAACCGGGGAGACGGGTTTATAAGACCTACCGGACAATGCCACGCGTTCTGGGCGGCTATGGCACACTAATAGTCTCTACTTCTTCGGGCGTAATCACCGGGCGCAGGGCACTCCAGCAGCAGGTTGGCGGTGAGCTGATCTGTAGCGTTTGGTAAGAGTATGTCACGTATAGGTATCCTACCGATTCCAGTGCCAGATGGTGTCGAGCTGACAGTTGATAAGGGTCAGGTCGACATCAAAGGGCCAAAGGGCATGCTTTCAACTGGTTTACATCCTTCTCTCATGGCAGAGATAGCGGAGGGTTCAATTTCCGTCACCCGAACGAATGACGAACGATCGTCTCGCGCGATGCATGGTTTGACGCGGAACTTGATCGCCAACATGGTTACTGGTGTCTCCACTGGATTTTCTCGTGAGCTTACGATCTCAGGGGTTGGTTATCGAGCTGAGGTGCAGGGGCAGACTCTTGTGATTGACGCCCGCTATTCCAAGCCGGTACATAAGCCGATTCCGGAAGACCTTACTGTTAAGGTTGAAGGAGGTAATCGAATTTTGATCTCAGGGATTGATAAACAGCGAGTTGGACAGTTTGCAGCCGACATTCGTTCAGTAAGACCTCCAGAGCCGTATAAGGGTAAGGGAATTCGCTACATTGATGAGTACGTGCGGCGCAAGGTTGGAAAATCAGCGGTCGGAGGAGCTATCTAATGCGTGCATCAGCAAAAATCATGCGACGTTTCCGACGCAAGCGAAGCATTCGCGGCAAGGTGCGAGGCACTGCAATGCGGCCGCGAATGACTGTTTTTAAGAGCAATCGCTATACTTATGTACAGGTTGTTAATGATGATACGGACCATACCTTGGTTGCAGTATCCAATTTGGAGACGGCGGTAGACGTGGATAACCGCGTTACTAATGTCGGCCGTTTAGGCGAGATTGCCGGTGAGCGGCTTAGGGAAAACGGGATAGAAAGCGTGGTGTTTGACCGCAACGGCTATCCTTATCACGGTAAAGTCAAGGCGATCGCGGACGGCGCTCGCAAGTCTGGAATATTATTATGAGCTTCGGAGTAGAACGTTGAGCGATAGAGACCGCGATCGCGGAGATCGAGACGGGTATGAGAAACTCGTCCGTTTGAATCGAATTTCTAAGGTAGTCAAGGGAGGACGAAGGTTCTCTTTTTCGGCGGTAATGGTGGTTGGTGACCGGAATGGCAACGTCGGCTTCGGTTTTGGTAAGGCGAAATACGTCGCTGATGCAATAAAGAAGGGAGCAGAGCGGGCGCGCCGAAACATGGTGGCCGTACCGATGCGTGGCGGTACCATTCCGCATCAGGTCAACGGTGTGTTCAAGGGAGCGAAGGTGTTGCTGAAACCAGCTGCGCCTGGGACCGGAGTGATCGCGGGTGGTCCGGTACGCGCCGTACTAGAGGCCGCTGGTGTTCGTGACGCTCTCAGCAAATCGCTTGGTTCTCAGAACTCGATGAACTTGGTCAAAGCGGTATTTCAGGGGCTTGGTCAGATTTTGGACGCTTCACAGGTTGCTGCCCGCCGTGGCAAGAGTGTGTCGGAGCTTTGGGGCTGATGTCCTTTATAGATTCCCGTGGTCCGTTGGGATTATCAGATGGCACGCATGTACGTGTTACTCTCACGCGTAGTCTTATCGGTCGTATCCCTAAGCATCGGGCTACTGTGGCTGCGTTAGGCCTGAGGGGGATCGGGTCATCCGCTGAGCATGTAGTTTCTGCATCAACCATCGGCATGATTCGGAAAGTTCGCTACTTGCTGTCCGTTGAGGAAATCTCATGAGAACAATGCTCAACGCTTTCCAACAGTCACAGCGGGTGCGGCGGCCGGTTGGTGCCGGCCGAAAGAAACAGATTGTGGGACGTGGTGCTGCAAGCGGTCACGGTGGAACTTCCGGAAGAGGTACAAAGGGGCAGCGTGCTCGGTCAGGAAGCGGGGTGCGCCCGGCTTTCGAAGGTGGTCAGATGCCACTGTATCGGCGGATAGCACGTCGAGGATTTAGTAACTACCCATTTCGGAAGATTTATCAGGCCGTTGATGTTCGTGAGCTTAATCGTTTCTCTGACGGAGACACTGTCGATCGGCAGGCGATGTTTGAGATTGGAATAATCACCAAGTCTAATGTGCCGGTGAAGCTTCTCGGATCAGGGATGCTGGAACGGACTTTAACAGTGCTTGTTGATCGCGCATCTGCTGGTGCTCGTCAGAAGGTCGTGACAGCCGGCGGATCACTAAAGCTTGCTGGCGAAGAAGTGCAGCCAGAAGGACAAGTTCCGGCAGAAGGCTCGGTTGATCATTCGTTGTCTGAGACGAATATTGACGAGGCTGAGGAATCTACAACAGCTGATACTGAGCCCGATGGGCTATCTCCTGAAGAGCGTAGCTGATGGCTAATCCGCTAGTCGACATCTTTCGTATACGTGATCTGCGTGACCGCATCATGTTCACGGTGATGATCCTAGTGGTGTTCCGCATCGGCGCGGTGATTCCCATCCCGGGAATTAACGTTAATGCGCTCAAGAACTACTTCACTGCCCAGCAGTCTAGTGCCGTGGGGATAGTAGATTACTTTAACTTTTTTTCTGGGGGAGCATTTACCAATTTTTCCGTATTCATGCTGGGGATTGTTCCGTATATCACAACCTCGATCATGATGCAGCTTTTAGTCCTAGTGTTTCCAAAGTTGAAAAAGATCTCCCAGGAAGACGGTGGTCGTAAGCGCATTCATCGCTACACAAGGGTAGCTACCGTTGGGGTGTGTCTAGTCCAATCGTTCACAGTGACTGAGTTTGCTAACCAAATTCCAGGAGCGATCACAATGGGGAGGATCCCTTACACGCTTTTGGCGATGATGACGGTGACAGCAGGCACCATTTTTCTTATGTGGCTGGGTGAGCAAATCACGCAGCGCGGAATTGGAAATGGCATATCGTTGCTAATCTTTGCTGGTATAGTTGCCCGCATCCCTGATGCTATCTATGTGATGATTACCCAGGTCCAAAGCGGGGAATTAAACCCCGTTTTTTTCGTGTTGGTTCTCGGTGTTTTTGTAGGCGTGATCTCGCTAGTGATTTATGAACAACAGGGGCAGCGACGTATTCCGGTAAACTACGCCCGACGTGTTATCGGTCGCAAGGTGTACGGGGCGCAGAATGCCTATCTGCCTTTTAAAATTAATCCTTCCGGAGTAATTCCGGTGATATTTGCTTCCTCGGTGCTAATTTTCCCGCTGCAGATTGCACAGAATTTGGGCGGTGGAGCAACGTGGCTATCAAGTTTCGCAGCATGGCTAACTCCAAACGGGTTGCCATACATGGTATTCTACGCCTTGCTGATTGTCTTTTTTGCTTATTTCTATACGCAGGTCACTCTAAATCCTGTAGAAATTAGTAAACAGATTCGAGAGAATGGTGGTTCGATTCGAGGTATCAGTCCTGACAATATGACTGCGTATCTGTCTAGGATTCTCAATCGGATAATCTTGCCAGGTGCTTTATTTCTAGCGGTTATCGCTATTATTCCGTCCATCATTCAGGCGTTGTTCAAGTTTCCTTCTTCAGTTGCCTTTCTGATGGGCGGTACATCACTTTTAATTATGGTTGGAGTAGACCTAGATACGATGAGCCAGATAGAGGGACATTTGAAGATGCACCACCATGACGGCATCGTTCGCAAGGGCAGGGTTCGGTCCCGTAACCTTTGAGGGAA
Organism: uncultured Spirochaetaceae bacterium; assembly: GCA_964618015.1. Classification (GTDB taxonomy): domain Bacteria; phylum Spirochaetota; class Spirochaetia; order SZUA-6; family Bin103; genus CATQHW01. The sequence continues at coordinate 10,568 of CAZTZA010000054.1, forward strand.
TATCATGAAAGTTAGGGCTAGCGTTAAAAAAATGTGTGCTAAGTGCAAGGTAATTAGGCGCCGAGGCGTCGTTCGGGTCATCTGTGAAAACCCGAAACATAAACAGCGACAAGGATAGGAAAATGGCAAGAATCGCAGGGATTGATCTGCCAAATAAGCATGTGGATGTTGGACTGACCTATATCTATGGGATAGGAGCACCATCCGCATCAGCAATTTGTAACAAGACTGGGATTGACCCTGATCGGATGCTGAACGACTTAGCTCCCGAGGAAGTTAATGATTTGCGACGCGTAATCGAAAATGATTATGTTGTTGAAGGGACGTTGCGTACGGAGGCATCGCTCAACATCAAGCGATTAATGGATATCGGTTGTTACCGAGGGATTCGTCATCGGCGGGGATTGCCCGTACGTGGACAGCGTACTCGTACCAACGCCCGCGGTCGCAAAGGCGGAAAGAAAACAGTTGCAGGAAGAAAAAAGGCGCCCACGGCCAAATAACGATAGATAGCGAGTAAACGAAAGATGGCAAAAGCAAAAAGCAAGAGAGACCGAACAGTAAGCCAAGGTAATGTCTATATTCAGGCGACATTTAATAATACAATTGTTACCATCACTGATCTCATGGGCAACGCGGTTTCATGGGCGTCGGCGGGGTCACTTGGCTTCCGTGGTGCGAAGAAATCCACACCATTTGCCGCGCAGACAACCGCGGAGACTGCGGCGCAAAAGGCAATGACGTATGGCCTGATGGAGGTCAACGTTTACGTAAAGGGGCCAGGAGGTGGCGGTGAGTCAGCAGTTCGGTCGCTTGGTGCATTGGGGCTACGGGTGAGAACAATACGGAACATTACACCGATTCCTCACAACGGCTGCCGGCCGCAGAAAAAGCGACGGGTGTAAAGATGGCGAGATATCTCGGACCAGCATGCCGTCTCTGTCGAGCGGAAGGGGTGAAACTGTTTCTTAAGGGCTCACGCTGCTACTCGGAGAAGTGCCAGATCTCCAAGCGGCGCGGGAAACCAGGCAAAGGTCCAAGGGATCGCATGCAGAAGATCTCCGACTACGGTTTACAGTTACGCGAGAAGCAACGCGTAAAGCGTATGTACGGTATGCTTGAGAAGCAGTTCCGTATATTTTTTGAGCGGGCTAACAGTCAGCGTGGAGTAACGGCCGAGAACCTAGTACGTATGCTTGAGCAGCGGCTAGACAACATAGTATACCGTATGCACTTCGCTAGTTCACGTAAGCAAGCGCGGCAACTAGTTTCACACGGCCACGTAATGGTCAATGAAAAGCGTGTAACGATTCCGTCTTATTTGGTTCAGCAAGACGACACGCTGGAGCTGCGTGAACGGGGAAAGATGATGACGGCAGTTAAGGATAGCCTGAAGGAATATTCTCGCTCAGGCACGTTACCGTGGCTGGAAGTTGATCCAGATGCAGTGCGTGGCCGAGTTCTTACCCTGCCGCGACGAGCTGACGTCCCTGACCTCGAAGGTGTCAACGAGCAGCTGATCGTCGAATTGTATTCTAAGTGAGGAATTGATGTCGCGAAAGCACCTGTTAAAGGGTCTCACACGTCCTACTGGTCTAGTGTTTGAGCACACCGATGTCGAGGAAAACTACGGCAAGTTCGTAGCATATCCGTTTGAGCGTGGTTATGGGGCTACCATTGGCAACAGCCTGCGGCGTATTTTGCTCTCTGGGATTCAGGGGTATGCAATCACTGCGATGCGCATTACCTCTCGTGATGCTGATGGGACAGCACATAATATTTCCAGTGAGTTTGAGGCGATTCCGCATGTAGTCGAAGACACGCCTGACGTCATCAATACGCTGAAGCAGGTCAGACTGTCTATGGAAGATGGCATTGAGGAGCGTACAATCTATCTGGAGTTAGAAGGGCCCGGTAGTCTGACTGCTGGCGATTTGGCGGTTGATTCCGGAATCTCAGTAGCAACTCCAGAGATGCAAATTGCTACTCTTATGGAACAAGGTAGTTTGGAGATCGAGATCCAAATAGAGTATTCGCGTGGCTATCTTCCGGCTGAGAATAGCGAACGTTTTATCGACGTGATCGGTACCATCCCGATTGACGCGCTGTTTTCGCCGATTATGAAAGTAAAGTATGCTGTCGAGGATACACGTGTAGGGCAGCGAACTGACTATGACAAGCTAGTGCTGGAGGTTTGGACTGACGGCACGCTAGCGCCCGAAGACGCCGTAGCTGAGGCCGCCAAGATAGCCAAGGACCACTATACAATTTTCATTAACTTCGAAGAGGAAGAGATTCCTGAAAGCGAAGAGATCGAAGTAGATGATGAACGGCTCCGTCGGTTGCTAGATACGCCCGTGGAAGAGTTAGAGCTCTCGGTGCGTTCCAGTAACTGTTTAAGAAACGAAAGTATTCGCACGATTGGTGACTTAACAGAAAAGAGCGAAGAGGAAATTGCCAAAACTCGTAATTTTGGGCGCAAGTCCCTGCAAGAGATCAAGGAACGACTTGCCGAGCGAGGACTAAGTCTGGGAATGACTGATTACAGCGATATACGTAATCAACTGGCTAACTCCGAGTACATTGGTCCTGAAGAATCAGGGCCAGCAGTCAAAGACAGTGATTCTGCCGCCGGACCGGTTACTACCGAAACTGTTGATCAGAACATAATCCAATAGGGTAAGAAGGTCAGTGGATGGCGATGCAGTCTCGGGGAGAGGTTCGGTGAAACATCGCGTTGGCTATAA
>CAZTZA010000055.1:0-326 GCA_964618015.1 uncultured Spirochaetaceae bacterium
ATTCCGATCCGTAATTGAAGTGTTCTGCGGTGGTCTATCTTGTCTGTCGGCCCGCCTCTACCCAACGCGACAGGACAGCTCCGGAATACAGGCATTCGCTGAGCGCGGAAACGCTACTCTCGGTGTTATGACGGTTTGGCGCAAGCAATCGATCGGGCTGTACTGCTAACCCAGCAATCCTGATACGATAGATTCATGATGCGAATAGCTGTTTGGGGTCAGGACCTGAACGAGGAGTACCTTCGCACTGTCACACAGCTTGGCGTACATGCGATCGACATGGGTAGCGGCCAAGCCTTCCACGGCGTACGAGAGCAGGGATATCC
>CAZTZA010000055.1:336-4594 GCA_964618015.1 uncultured Spirochaetaceae bacterium
GTTACGTCCTTATGGACTTCGGTTTAATCGCGTAACCCTCCCTGACATTACCGAAGAGTTTTCGATCGGAGAGGATGGCTCACAAAAAGAGATCGAAAACACCTGCCGAGCACTACGAGTCTTCGCAGATGCTGGCATTCCGATCGCACGTCAGCGCTTTGCCGGCGACACCTCGAACCACCGGTTACTCAGATATAAGTCGAAACACAGAGGTGGATACCACGCACGCGGAGAAAGTCTCGCCCTTTCCCCATCCATCCAAGAACCGTCTTCCCTCGAGCAGATCAATGCATGGTGGGACCGCTTCTGCGCAGTCTACGAGAAACTTGTGCCGATCGCAGATGAATACGGTATCCGTTTAGCCATCCATCCATCTGACAGCCCGCTGCCCGAAACGCCGTTGGGCAACCTCGGATTTCACCGTGTAATCGATGCTTTTCCTAGCCCAAATGTTGGTTATTTGTACTGCTGTGGCACTCGAGCTGAAGAGGGCGGACCGCCGCTCGTATTGGATGAAATTAATATGTACGGCCGCATGGAGCGCATCTTCACCGTGCATCTTCGTAACGTCCGCGGAAATCTATCTACTTCTGGCGGTTTTGAGGAAGTTCTTCTTGATGACGGTGACATGAATCCTTTCCGTATTATCCAGGAATTGAACCGCATTGGCTTTAATGGCTGCATCAACCCCGACCATCTGCAAGAAATTGAAGGTGACCGTACCCCTGGTCAGCAAGCTCTAGCCTACTCGATAGGGTATCTAAAGGCGATGATCGCTGCGTTAGCAGCCTGAAGACAAGGAATTGAGTTAATCCTACTTAAGGAGTCTCAGTGATTGTAAACCCAGACGGCCTTGCGATAGTTTGGATACTTCTTGCTGGGCTTGCAGCTTTAATTCTATTTGGAGCAGGCGCAATCGGCTGGGCACTCGGACGCCGGGTGAATAGCCGGGAGCGGAGGCGAATACAGCGGCCGGCGCGTTTAGTCCAACCACGAGCCCGAGTAGACCCGTTCGTTGATCTCGGAACCCTTTCTGAACTCCTGGACCGAAAGGACGTGCTAATCCTCAGCACGCTGACTACCGGGACAGAAGTGCGGGCCGAGGTAATCGAAACGGCGATCATCGACACAACTTCTACTATAAAAATAAATTATAAAACTATTCCGACCCTGAGAAACTATAACGAAACTACCGTTGCACACCGGACGAAGCATGATATTAAGGAACAATCTTGGTCAATTATTTATCCAGAAATTGTCGATCTTCTTCAGCAAAGTAAACTTGTTATCGGATACAACGCTGGCTTACACCGCCGAATGTTGTCACAAACTGCCGAACGTCAAGGCCTGAAACGCCTTCCCCCGACCGACTGGGGTTGTCTGATGCGCCGATACACCGAAGAAACCACAGGTTATGAGTCTCCTTGGATAGAGATTGGGAGCGCTGCCGCGCGAGAAGGCATACCAATGGAACAACCTCCAGCAGCCGTCGACGATGCAAATGTCGCTTTACAACTTCTCCGTACCATGGCGAGACGCGAGGAGAATGCGGGCGAATAATCAACAAGACGTTGTCAGCCCCTCGTCAAAACGCTAATTCTCCAACCCCGGCACCAGCACCTGATGACCCTGATTAGAATGCGCCATGCATGCCCAATCACCGGTCTCTTCGATCCATTCCTTCAAAAGGGAACGGTGCCTGAAGAGCTCTTCAGCATAACGACTCTCCACCGCGAGATTCACCATCTCACCCGGATCTGCCTGCATATCAAACAGTTGCTCCCGGTCACGGCCACTGCCATATAGACAATACTTAAAACGGCTAGTACGTACCATACGAGCCTGTCGTCCGGCGCCTGCCTCAGAACCGAAACATGTTTCTACAACCAGATGATTGCGCCAGGAAACGCTGCGCAAACAGTCACCCTCTCCTTCACTGTGAAGCAGCGGCCGCAAAGACTGACCGCGTAAGCCGGAAGGCTGGTCAACCCCCGCGTAATCGCAGATCGTCGGCAAGAGATCAAGCCCATTTGAAATCAAATGTTCCTGGTCCACGTCCGCCGAACAACCACCCGGTGGACGAATTATAAGAGGAACACGAGTAGATTCGTCGTACAATACCCACTTCTGATTCCAGCGATGCGCACCCATCCCATCACCATGATCGCTAGTAAAAATTACTAGCGTATCTTTTGCATGACAGCTTTTTTCGAGCGCATCTAAAATACGTGCTATCTCCTGATCAACTTTTTCGACCAGCCGGCAATATGTATGCCGATACAAGCGCCACTCATCCTCAGTGAATCTATAACCAGGAAACTTAGCTCGCTCCTCTTTAATGAGATATGGCTCATAGGCTGGCACTTCAAAGTTAGCCGGAAGATTAGGACACTCAGCTATTGGAACTTCTGGGACTGGCCCCCAAGGAAGCCTCTGATTACGAGAGTACTCGCAAATATTGTGTGGATTGTCGAACGACGCCACTAAAAAGAATGGACGCTTTCGCGAGGCCTGCAGATACTCAGCACAACGGTCGGCCAGCGCCCAGTCGTTCCAACCACAGATCTTTGTAAACCCGTGGCCTTCGACAATATCCATCTCCGGCACATGCCACTTACCACCATACGCGCAGTCGTAGCCAGCAGCGGCCATCAGGTTGCCAATCTCACCTCCACGCTCCCCTGAGTTAATCGGCTTGCCATTGTAATCCACACCTACTTCATGGGGCATACGCCCAGTAAAAAGACTCGCTCGAGATGGAGTACACAGTGGAAACGTGCAATACGCCCGCTCAAACCGAACCCCTGACGCTCCGATCGAGTCAATAGCTGGAGTGGATAAATCTGGATTACCAGAGGCTCCTACGGCTAGAGCTGACTGCTGATCAGTAGTAATTAAAAGAATATTAATTTTGAATCATCCGAAACGCTCAATTACCTATGACCTCTGTGACACCCGAAAAGATTGACCGTAGTCGGTCTCTCACCTCCACTGGGAGCGGCGGGCCATCGACCGCAGCCAGATTAAGTTTAAGATGTTGGAGGTTGTTAGTTCCGGTCATCACTGTGGTCACTGCTGGGTTCCCAATACAGAACTTATAGGCCGCGCTTACCAGATCCGGAACATTGTGATCCAATAGCCACTCAAAAGGATCCTGGTCTGGGAGAGCTCCAGCCGCCACGACCCCCTTCCGCTTTAACTCCCCTATCACTTCTTCAACACGTTCTGAGCTAGGAAACAGCCTCCGCACCGCAAAGATTACCTGACTCCCAACATCAAGCTTTTGGCACAGAGGAAACACCTCTCGGTCGGCAGACTGGTTGATCAGATTGTAAGCGACCATTACGGAGTCAAATAAGTTGTCGCGCAGCCCACGTGTAAGAAAGGTGTGCGCCCCATCAAAACGGGAAACCTCACTCGAGGATAAGAATCGAAATTTCCCCTCCTCTTGTAGATGACGAAGAGCAGGAATTGTCTCCTCGACAATTGTCTCATAGGTCAATTGCTGGGGAAATCCAGCAATTAGCAAAATATCGATATAATCAGTTTGCAAACGCCGCAAGCTCGACTCTACAGTGTCGACCACCTGCGCAGCAGAAGCAGCGGACTCTCCAAAAAGATTGTCATCAATGGGAACCTTAGTACTCAGGTAATAACTGTCACGGGGGACCCCCGTGAGCGCCCGACCAAGGATGAGCTCACTATCTCCATATCCCGGAGAGGTATCGAATAAGTTAACTCCAAGATCAAGCGCACAATGCACTAGACAATGGATATCTTTTTCGGGGACCCCTTCGAATTGGCCGAAACGGTTCGGCCCGCCTGAGCCTAGTGCGATCTCTGACACACGCAAATCGGTACGCCCTAACCGCCGATACTTCATTGCGCTGTGGCTCCGAAAGATAGTTCCCTCTCTCGGCAAGAATTTGATTCACTAGACTGACTGCTATCGCTTTTCTTTATACTGGCCATTTTACCTGCATCTGTTTATTGAATTTCCAGAATGTAAAGCTAATGTCGCTGATAGTCAGCACTGAAACCATAAAATCACCCTATCTGCAGACTCTCTCCGAACATATCAAGACATCGTTAACATTAAATAGAACCAACAAAAAAACAACCAGAAACCCCAGAGAATAAGAGATAGTTCAAGTGGTTTCTGAAGCTATTCGCACTCTTAGTTAGGCGAGTCAATCACACAGACAATATCGACTGCTTGGGTGTTCTTATGAGTGATCGTAAATGAAATTCCACAAAT
>CAZTZA010000055.1:4604-4887 GCA_964618015.1 uncultured Spirochaetaceae bacterium
AGAAACTTCCTATGAGATTCTCGCTACTTCTCATACGGGCTATGTTCCAAAAACCAATCAATCGGATAGATCTTCAATTTCACTTCGCCGTTGTTACCACGACGCATCCCTGACTTAATCGTAGAGTAATACCCCACTAAAGCTTCATCACCAACAAATGTTACAGACGGATAGGCATTATCGTATCCGAAACGATCCTCAATCGTGCGTCGATTTTCCCAACTCTTACCCTCATCCCGCGATATCGCGGTCCGAAGCGGATTGCGTGGCCTATGCGTCTCGT
>CAZTZA010000055.1:4897-5982 GCA_964618015.1 uncultured Spirochaetaceae bacterium
ACGGCGATGTGTCATTCCATATCAACAGCAACTCTCCACCTGGCATCCGCTTCATACAGTTGGCTACCGCTGGAGAATTGAGATCGGTTGCCTCAGGTTCACTCCAGGTTTCACCGGCATCATTCGACCATCCGCAATACAGTTTGCCTAACGATGAACGCAAAATCGCAAAAAGTGATCCATCACTGCGTTCGATCATTGCGGGCTCTTCGGCACCACGCTTGGGCAAATCCATCTTGGTCCTGCTTTCCGCCCAGGAATCTCCATCGTCATCAGAATATAAACAAAACGCCTGCCAGTGGTCCCCTTTCCCATAGAACGGACCCGCGTGACAGGGTTGAATCAACCTTCCCGAACTTAGCCGCAATATGTGGTCAGCGTTAGTGAAATACCATCCTGGACCTGGAGTGATGTCCCTCGGTTCACTGAACGTCTCGCACTCGTCATCCGAAATACGTAGCCATAAACGCAAACGCTGCTCAGCATGGTTCCTTTCAGTATAAGTAAAAATGATCCTGCCACTTGGAAGCCTCACTAAATTAGGGTGTTTTACGTTGTCCGCCCCGTGGTTTTCCTGCAGGGTTAGCACATCACTCCAAGTACGCCCACGGTCAGAAGAAACTCGCGCCGATATCTGGCAGGGAGCGTCATCCTGAAGCGCGGAACCGTCATCAAACGGCATCCGCCAAATCTCCCTCGGACGTCTGACGTAATATGCACACCAGACAAACAGGAGCCTATCGTCACTCAACGGAAAGACCAGTTGATGGTCGTGACGCGGGTGTGAATGACTCCACGGGGCAGTCGTGACAGCATGTATTTCGTTTTGAACGTCTAATCTTTCATCCAAAATTAGCCTCTATTTGTTGAATCGGATCAGAAATTATAGACTATTAGCCATGTATGAGTACGGTTGGGACAGCACTCTTTTAGCCATAGGAAATGAACCGCAGTTATTCGTTATTCGGGGAGCCACCCTTAGCGAAAAAACGCCAACGTGCACCTCGGGCAAAATTTCGCGATTTTTTACTAAAAATGACGTGAGTTTATTTTTAACTCAAAATTTCGAGATTTTATATAAATTC
>CAZTZA010000055.1:5992-6465 GCA_964618015.1 uncultured Spirochaetaceae bacterium
AGATGAACCATTATTTTCTGAAGACCGGCCCTGGGAACACCGCCTTTGGACCGCGTACTACGGTGCGACTACCTTGCTTCGAGACCCATCTGACAAGCTCTTCAAGTGCTGGTACCAGGATCAGGCAGGAGACCCACAAAAAGGAGAATCAGTCGGAAGTCGGCCACCTACAAATTTCTCAATGAACGCAACCCTGCTCTATGCAGAAAGCAAAGACGGCATAAACTGGGAGAAGCCAGCATTAGATGTCCACACGATTGACGGACACCGAACAAACATTGTGCTAGGCGGCGGAGCGTTCGGTGACGCTCACGCTATGACCGTAGTCCTTGCGGGGGGAGGGCGCCCCCACCACCGAACACCACCCGCACTACGGCCCCCGACCGCCGGCTCCTCGCACCATCGAGCACTCTCTCCGCTGCGGGCAGCGTGCAGCTGGAGCTCGGCCCTTCTCCCCGAGCGAAGTGCGACCG
>CAZTZA010000055.1:6475-13185 GCA_964618015.1 uncultured Spirochaetaceae bacterium
CGCTCACGCTATGACCGTAGTCCTTGACCCCGCCCCGCCCCGCCCCGAAGAACGATTTCGAGGAATGCTCCGTCGTATATGGTACGACCGCACAAACACCCGCCAACGCGAAACCACTTGCGTACACTCGCCAGACGGTATCCACTGGTCAATCTATCCCGAACTACCAACCTTTGGTAGCCACGGAAATGCTCCTGGCGACGTAAACATTCTATGGTATGACGAATATTCTCGAGAATTCGTGGTCAACATCCGAGCCCACCTTGGTGGTTTCCCAGGCGCCGCGAATCTCCGCCAACCCAATCGGACCCACGGGTTTCTTCGTCCTTCTCAGCCACACAACCCCCTCGCTCAAACTAAACGACGAGTTTGGCAGAGTCGCAGCCACGACTTTATACACTGGAGCCAACCTCTACTGATCGCTGTACCCGACGACAACGAAGACGGTATAGACGAGGAATACTATGGACTTTCGCAGTTCCGAATAGGCAGACAACATCTCGGCACCGTTGGCCTGTTCCGCAAGGTTGATAACACCGTAGAAGTGCAACTCCTTCAGAGCCGAGACGGTATGCGCTGGCGACCGACTGCTCAGCGTCGGTCGTTTCTATCACCCCGAGGTTCTGGCCACTGGGACGCATATATGACATCGCTCTTTAGCCAGCCTATAGATGTTGGCGACGAACACTGGTTCTATCAAGGCGGATTTAATTACCACCATGATTGGTTCCTGGCGGGACCAAATGAGAACTTTAGACACGAAGAAGCTCTCAACCCTAGAGGCACTTCTGGTGGAATAGGCTTAGCAACACTTCGCCGGCATGGTTTCGCATCGCTTGCAGCAAATAATATCCGAGAAGGCATCCTAATTACCCAGCCAGTAAATTGTAAATATTCACGAAACAGCCCAAATCTATACTTAGCGATAAACGCCTGCTGCCGACCTGGAGGTTCTATACGCGTTGAAGTAGCTGATCGCTATGACGAAATACTCGCGCCATGCAGCAAGGAATCATGCGACCCCTTTACCGGCGACGCCGTTCAGCACGTCATGAGCTGGGCTGGCAATCCACGGGTACCTGCTTCTGAAAAAGACGGGGCCTGGCGTGTACTAAGGTTCTTCCTCCGTGACGCTGATCTCTATTCCTTCACCTTCCTCGAAGAGCTTGAGTAATAGTAAACGAAAAATCGGCCAGACTATCCGCTGGGTGGCTGCCGGTGGTGGAGAATGGGATGACGCAACCTGCTGGGACGCTGGCAGGCCACCAAACGCTAACGAACGTGCATGTTTTGAAATCCCTGTAAGTGGCAGGGTATTGATCAATTCGATTGCGCTGGTTGGACAAGTCGCGGTCAACATAGGTACTACGAATAAACGTGTCACGTTGGGTGGAACTGGCAAACTAATTCTTTCTGGTGTGGATCGGTTCATGGGAAAACCGGTCTCTATGCAAGTAGAAAACGGGACTCTCCTCCTTGCTGATCCGCTCCGGGTTGAGGTCACTTCACCGCGATTCAGTGCTAATGCTGGAGGTAGATTAATGATAGGCACGTCCTTTGTCCTCGCTGTTTGTGCTGCCCTAAAGCTTCATGTTTCACAAACTGGAGTCCTATCGCTCCGCACTGAAAACTGGTCGCCGGGATTCGACCTGGACGTTTCGAGTAGCCGGTCTCAAGGCCTCGGACCACGCATCATTGATTTCGGGCACGCCCTCAGATCAACAGCACGTCAAGTCACATTCCGACTACTTAAGGAGCACGACGGCGAGGAAATTTTAATCCGCGGGTTTCAGCCCGGTGATCAACTTCGCTTCCAACACGACCCAACTCAATCAACCGACCCTGGCAAGCCTCTACGTCTGAATGCAGTAACGTTTTCCGGAGCAGCAAACGACGGGAAAGCCCGGCTGGTAAGAAGCGGTGGCTATTATTATCTACTTCCTATAGATCCCGATTTTTCGACTCCCGATCCGGAATGGCCGAGTCAAAAATCAGTCCGCCCCACAATACCAGTACAAATAGAACCGCCAACGCCTATTACAACTTCAGGAGTGTCGGCAGACGTCGCTTCCCTATATAGCAACACACTGGTCGCCGCCATAGAATCGATAAACAAAGCAGCAATTTCAGTCTCGGCAGGAGACGGCAGCGGCTGGTCACCTGCCTTGCAGCTGGATCCTCCCCCCGGGGTGCTCCACGCAGCGTCACCCAATCTTCTATTACTGCGCTCCGGAGAAATTCTTCTGGTATATCAAGCCATTTTGCGTACAGGAGAAATCTCCATAGCCATGACGGGATGCTCCGACCCCACCCGAGCAGGATCACCCGAAGCCTGGCGCCCATCCCAGATTCTGACTGACCTTCAGCCTAACCTTCTGATCAAGAATGGCCGCTTATTGCAACAGAGCAACGGGACACTGTTATTACCATTCACCCTCAACTGTTTGGCAGGGTGCTTACAGTCAACCAACGACGGAGCTACCTGGAGCCGCTTTGGGGAAATGACAGGTGGCGGCCCGAACGTTAAACTCCAATATCCCGCTGTCGGCGAGATAGAGCCTCGCCACTTGTTCATGCTATCCGCTACAAATATGGGTCGCATCTATCGCAGCGAGTCGCGCGATGGTGCTAACCAATGGAGCTCTCCTACCGAAGTTACTAACCTCGTCTCACCAGCCGCTTCATTCGCGCTGACGGTAAATTCAGATTGCGCTGAAGCCCTCATCGTGTGGAACCACCAGAGCCGCCGGAAAGATGATGGCGAGGACCGCATACGCTTGTCGGTATCATCATCGACAGACAACGGCTACCATTGGAGCACGCCTCATTTACTCACGGCAAATTCTTCTGAGATATCGACATATCCATCGCTTACGTCTGAAGTAAATAAAACAGGAAGTTTCATAGGTACCTACCTCAGGCTTTCTCAGTCAGACGGTATTGACAGCGGTTGCCTACAGTCAGTTCGCATCATCCGCCGAGCTTGACAGCCAGTCCCATCGCCTATCCAAACCAAGAGCCCGGTTAATGAAAAATTAAAATTGTCGGAGAGATACTAACTTCCATAGTAAGATATAAGTCATGGATGGCAATACAGCGATAGCAAAGACCCTTAAGGCTGAAGGTGTAGATTGGATAGCCGCCTTTCCAATGCAAAATCTAATTGACGCTGCGGCAAAAGAGGGCATCCGACCTATCATCACGCGCCAAGAACGTGCGGGCGTGAATATGGCTGACGGCGACAGCCGCGTTAAGAACGGGCGACGAATCGGCGTATTTACTATGCAACGAGGTCCTGGAGCAGAAAATGCGTTTGGGGGCGTCGCACAAGGTTTCGCCGACAACGTCCCTTTACTCGTTCTCCTGGGAGGACATGAACGCAACAGATTCGGCTCACATCCTTCCTTTGACGCAGTGAGTAACTATTCAGGTATCACAAAGATGTGCAGCTATCTTTCAGACCCCAAGCAAATTCCTGGCCGATTCCGCACAGCGTTCACTCAGCTTAAACACGGACGTCCCGCTCCGGTACTGATTGAGATCCCCGACGACGTCGGTTTAGCGGAATACGGTAACGTCATGGAATACCAGCCAGTCTCCGTCCATCGCTCTATGGCGGACTCAGCCGACGTAAAGAACCTCATCACGTCACTTCTAAAAGCAAAAAGTCCGGTACTGTACATTGGCCAGGGAGTACACTACGCCGAGGCTTATAAAGAGCTTGTCTCGTTTGCCGAACTAACTTCCATACCAGTACTAACTACGCTGGCTGGTAAGAGCGCCTTCCCTGAGCGACATCCACTTTCCTTAGGTACTGGCGCCCTCTCCTCAACACTAATGGCATTCCGTTTCCTCGAGAAAGCCGACTTTGTTCTTGGGATTGGTGCAGGCTTTTCCGAGACGGTGTTCAATGCACCGCTGCCACCCGGGGCAGCGATTGCCCAAGTCACTAACTCTTTTGAAGACTTAAATAAAGAACATAAAGTCGACTACGGCGCTATCGGCGACGCCAAGCTTGTTCTCCAGCAAATGATTGAAGAAGTGCGTCGTCAAACCGGGCCAACCGGCCCTGGTGATCGCGAAAGCATAGTGGAAGAAATCTCCACAGTAAGAGCTGAGTTTCTGAAGGATTGGAACCCCCACCTACAATCAGACGAGGTGCCAATCAGTCCCTACCGAGTACTCACGGAACTTAAGCAATCAATCGACCCAGACAACTCCATCGTAACACACGATTCTGGCTACCCACGCGAACAGTTCGTACCTTTCTGGCCCTCTAACACCCCTCATTCATACATCGGCTGGGGAAAGTCTACCCAACTCGGCTACGGACTTGGGATAGCCTTGGGCGCCAAGCTAGCAGCACCTGAGCGACAAGTTGTTAACATCATGGGAGACGCAGCATTCGGGATGGCTGGACTTGATATAGAAACTGCTGCCCGCGCTCGTATTGGAATAATGACCGTAGTGCTCAACAACGGCGTCATGACCCATTACGACTCAAACATGCCTTTTTCCAGCAAGAGCCATGGCACTAACGCGTTAGGGGGAGATTATGCAAAAGTGGCTGAAGGGCTAGGAGCACATACAGAAGTAGTAGATAACCCTACCCAGCTCGGGCCCGCTATCCTTCGAGCTGCAAATGCAAATAAAACTGGCCAACCAGCACTAATCGAAGTCAAAACTAAGGCGGAAGAAGAGGTGCCTCGCTTCTACTGATAGCACAGCTTCCGCAGAATTCAAGGAAAAACGGCTCCTTACACTAGCCCCATGCGGCTTAGATTACGATAGCTAGTAGCCAGACAATCAAAAGGATTATTACCGTAGCAATCGTCCTGCTCGACAAATATCCATTCGATATCTGTCTCACATGATTCTCGTACGATGCCAGACCAATTAAGATTACCCTCCCCAACTTCAGCAAAACGCTGACTCCGATCGGGAAGCACCGCCATATCTTTGAAGTGGATGATCTCCTGCCTATCAGCAAGGTCGCGTATCCATTGGATTGGATCTGCACCGCCAGCTACCAGCCAGTACACATCTATCTCGGCTTTAAGCGTCTCCCCCGGAATAGTCTGATACAGCTTCGATAACCAGGTGCTGTCACCGTGACGGACAAGCTCGTGATTATGGTTGTGGTATGAAAAGTCGATCCCTGCAGCAGTCAGCTGCTCAGCGACTGGGCCTAACTCATCAGCAAATCGAGCCAAACCGCCTGAGTCGAAGTACTCGGATGGCAATCCACCAATCGCGGCATGTCGACAACCCCAAAGCTGGTGGATATCGATAATGCGGTCGAGCTCTGTAACAAACTCCTCCCAAGCAAAGTGGGTGGCCGCAATAAAAATATCGTGCTGGCGCGCAAGGCGCGCAACAGCACCTGGATCCACTGGGCCAAACGCCGAAATCTGAACGCCAGTGTAACCAGCAGCGCGCACCTTTTCGAACGTGTCTTCGACTCCAACAATCGTCTTCGTATAGTCCCGTAAAGTAAAGAGTTGAGCGCCGATTCTAGGTTTATTCATCACAATATTCCACTTAGTTTTTCGAGAGCGCAACCGGTGCTTTATCACTAGAATGTTGAGGTTGATAATGCCAGAAATTGACCGGCTGGATTGGATCAGAAGTACACAAATAACCATGTGAACGCAACGATAGCCCTACACGCCGCAATCGGCAGCCATTGTACAAGTGTGATATGACGCGAAATCGAACCTTATCCCGCTTGCTCATAAACTCTTTGAACTCGTTGCCAACTTCAGGCTCGAGTTGCTGGTGCACCACTGACGGACGACTTCGCGTGTAGGCTGCCATCCCTGCAATTAGGTCGGCCAACTGGGATAAAGGAGTAGTTTGAGAGTCTACCTGACGGAACGTGCTAATCGTCGGCACCAAAACACCGAACCGAAAAGAAGCCGTGCTCTGCTGACCATGGGGGATCCAGGTTCCCCGGCTGGTCAAGCAGGAAGCTAAAGTCTTCCAGTCGATCTGCACTTGTTCGTCCGGGCGTAAATGCCAGATAGAATCCTGTCCTCTACGCCTAATGAGCGCCCTGTGCAAATGAAAATACATCCGTTCGTAATTAGCGATATCATCCCGATTTTCAACACGGTGCCGCTTGTCTTCTGTATCCCAAATTAGCACGTCAACGCGTAAGCCTTCGGCAAGTGCCGATAGCATATGATCGACAAAAGCGATTGCGCATTTAACTGTGTAGTTACGGTCGCCTAGCCTAGTCCACTTGAACTCCGAAATGCCATATTCTCGCAGACTTAACGTCAATTGTTCTGTTAGTTGTGGCACTAAACCAGCAGGTAGAGAAACGGCAGCAATACTGCGGAATCGTCCTCGGTCTTAGCGACTCTCATCCGATAAAACCCCATATTCCATATCAGCCTCAGGCTGCACTAGGTGGAGCTGTCGGGACACGCAGGGCATCCCTAATTGAACGAGCTACCTGATCCGCGAGAATTTGCGCTCCATAGTCAGTAAAGTGCACGTTCTGGGTTGGCTGGAGTGAAGTCAAACAGGACACCACAAGACTATAGAGATCATTGACAACGATTCCACGTGCGCGAACGATCTTTTCAGCTACGAGATTGTAACGCACGACATCTGCTCCGGAGCGTTTGGGAGTTCCCTCTTGCACTGGTGTTGTACTAGCCCAGATTAATGTAGCTCCAGTAGCTAGCAGCCGACTAAACAAG
>CAZTZA010000056.1:0-9342 GCA_964618015.1 uncultured Spirochaetaceae bacterium
TAGTAATTTAACCACTTGGATTCTTACTGGTGTAGTCGTAGTTCTGGTGCCGTTGATCGTACTGGGTACCGGGCTGGTTGTTTGGCTGCGAAGACGCCACTTGTAGAGGTCGGGTCTTGAAACGCGGAATTCTGTTGGCTGTTTTCGCCGTTATAATATCTGGTTTAATCGTCGTATACCTGTTACTTATCAATCGTCCTGAGCCCCCGCCGCCACCTCTGCCGGACGCGAATGAGGCAGTTCACAATGTACCTGACGAAGATGTTGTGGAGATCAAGCTGCAAACGCCGAAGACGGAGCTCTTTCTTCGACGTCAGGGAGAGCGTTGGATTGTTCCTGGGCAGGAGGCCGCGGATCTAGATCACAACAAAATTCTTACGATTGTATCTATGGTTGCTCGGCTATGGGCACGTGATGAGGTGGCAGATTCAGCAGAAGATCTGTCAATCTATGGGTTGGATCGCGGTGACATAGTTGGCCGTGTCACGCTTAAAGATGGCACCGAACGAATCATCACATTTGGTGACCGCACGCCGAGTCGAAATGCTGACTATGTAATGATTGACGGTGATCCACGGGTGTTCACGGTTTGGCAGAACAACAAAAACCAGATGGCATGGACTATCGAAGATCTTCGTATTCGTCGCTTACCACGCATTGAGACTCAGACTATGAACCGACTAGTGGTTAAGAATGAAAATGGCGAGATGGAGATCGTCCGTTACTACGAGCCTCACGGGATGCCATACGTGATGTCTCGTGATGTTATGGTTAAGCCATATTCGATGCATCGTGGTGCTGACTCAGAGAAAATAGAAGAATTGATAAATGCGGCTTCAGCTATCAGAGCTGATGAGTTTATTGTTGACCGTGCGGAGGATTTAGCTGCTTATGGGCTTGCTGTGCCGCGGTTGGAATTGATTCTTAACCATGGTCGCGGTGTTTTTCACGTAAAATTCGGCAATACCTACGGTAGGGATAAGCTCTACATGAAACTGGCTTCGGATCCGATCGTCTACGGTGTTGATGAACGAAATGTGCTAGGTTTCTTAGAGGTGCAGCCGTTTGATTTAGTTGCCCGATTTCTTGCACTAGTTACCATCACGTCAGTAGATCGCGTCATTTTCAAAGATGGTGAAAAGACTTATACCCTTGATATTGCTTGGGACGGGGATGACGTCACGTTTAAGTTAAACGGTGCGAAACTGCCGGAGGATCCCGCAAAGAGTCTCTACCAGGAGATGATTGGCCTGATGGCTGATCTGGAGTTGCCGGGTGAGTCTTCCCAGCAAGAGCCGACCCTGAGTATTAAATATGACCTCCAGTCTGGGCCACTAGACCAAATTATGGTTGAGTTAATACGTTATGACAGAGATTTCTATGTTGCCGAGGTCAACGGCTCCCAAGAATTTCTCGTTGCTGTAAGGGCTGTCGAGCGCCTGCCGGATGCGATCAAGTTTGCAATGACCCAAACTGAGTAGCAATCGGGCCGTCAGGGGAAGAGCTTCCGTTATCGTCTCTTCACCCACCAAGGTAATCGTAAAGTGGCTGAATCACCTCCCCAGCACGCTGATATGTATCAAAAAGATCTCCGTACAGATCTGATAGCGAGTAGTCCGGCTGGTACTCTTGGCCCGGGCGTACGAGTGCCTTTGCAGCTCCAGAAAGATCTTCGAAATATCCTTCCGCAGCGAGGGCTACACATGCGCAGCCGACCAGGTCAGCTTCTGGGTTAACAAGAGTTTGCACCGGCACCCCGGTTATGTCGGCCTTAATCTGATTCCACGGAGCGAAACGAGAGGGTCCGCCGCAGGTGGTCATCCTCTCCACCGGACAGCCATTCTCAGCCAAAATATCGATTATCGCCCGTATGGCAAACCCAACAGACTCCAATACCGCGCGTGCCATATCGTTCCAGTCGTGACGGATGGTAAGTCCCAGGAATGCGGCGGACGCCCGTGGGTTCCAGTTAGGGGTGCGCTCTCCCAAGAGATAGGGAAGAAAAAGTGATCGCCGCGCTCCTGCAGGAGCTGCCGCACCGCACTCTACGGCCGTTTTCACCGCTGTTGGTTTGGGTGCCCCTGATTCTGCTAGCCATTGGATAGCACGGCCACTTGCCGAGGTTACACCACCTACGTTAAAAAGATTTGGGATTAGATGTGGAGCAGAGAGTAAGCGAGGGTCGTTCACAGACACTGGGCTAACGAAGTTGATACCTTCTGAGCTTCCGCTTCGGTCTAAGGTGGCGCCTGCATCAACTGTGGCTGAACCGATCAGGGCCATCTGAAAATCGGCTGCTCCGGCATATACATGTGCGTTGGCGGAGATGCCAAATTCATCGGATGCTTGCTTAGTAATTAGCCCGATTTCTTCGCCGGCGATTGCGAACGGAGGGAATCGGCCTGGATCTAGGTCTAACGCGGCCAGTGCATCTGCGGACCAGTAGAAACGGTCAAATCCTTTTACGCCGATCGCGGTATGGGCACGGCCTGTGAGTCTAAAAACTATCCATTCAGCACATGATAGAAGCCAGTTCGAGTTTTCGTAAATTTCCGGCTGTTCGCGGGTAAGCCATAGCGCTTTCGGTAGCGGAAATGACGCGTCTACGGTGATACCCGTTCTTTTAGCTATTTCTTGCGCCTCTCGGTGGGCCCGTGAATCAAGCCAGGTGAGCGCTGACCCAACTGGAAAACCTTTTGCGTCGCATGGGATGAGTGTCGGTCCATTACCAGTAACCACGCAGGCGGTGACCGTCTTATCAGCTTGTGGCAAGCGGGCGATTACGGCCTTCAAAGCATTCGACCAGAGTCGCGGGTCAGTCTCCTGGTTCACATGATGCGCCGCTACAGGCGTTCGTTCCATGGCGATGCACGAACCTAACTCCACTGTCGTATCGCGATGAGCTTCACCTGAAGAGAACAATGCGCATTTTACGGTGGTGGTACCGATATCAATTGTTAAGATCATGAGGTTCGGTGTTTGGGCTTGTTTAACAGAAGAAGGAACGCTTGTTCATCAACGATCTGGGCACCGGAAGCCTTAGCCTTGGCTGCTTTACTGCCAGCATTCTTCCCTGATAGAAGATGGGTCGTAGCTCCTGAGATTGTACTCGTCACTGTTCCACCTCGGGCGCGAATTTCGTCCGCAGCTATCGAACGTGGCATAAATGTTTCGAACGATCCGGTAATGCACCAGGCCTGGCCGGCGAACACAGCTTCGTTTGCACTGGCGGACGACGGTGGTTGACTGTCGGCGAACTTTAGCCCGAGCAATCGTAGGGATTTGATAAGTCGGCGATTCGTCGGATCACTAAGTTGTCTGATAAGACCTGTGGCGGTTCGCTCGCCGATGCCATCGATGTCGGTAAAGACTTTGGGTTGCTCTTGGGTGGAAGCAGCGTCGACTGCTGCGTAAAGTTGGTCAATGTCGTGAAATCCAGCTTGCATCAGTAGGCTGGTGATTTTGGGCCCGACATCGGCAAGCCCTATCGATGGCAGCACCGTCGAAAAAGGTTTTTCTTTGCTGCTTTCAATCGAACGTTTGAGCGCTGCTACTGTACGTTCGGCGAAACCTTCTTCGTCTAAAAGATGGTCAGCATCAAAACGGAATAAGTCAGCTATATCCTTAACCCAACCTCGGTCTACAAGGAGATTAATTGTCGCTGGTCCCAGTCCAGCAATGTCCATCTGGTTCCGGCTGACGAAGAAACGCAGACGGCCTCGAATTTGATCTGGGCAGGAGTAGGTTGAACAGAAGCAGTGAGCACCTCTGATGGTTAGCGAGCCCGCGCAGGACGGACATTCGATTGGCATGTGCCAGATTGGACTGATCGTCTGGTTCTTGTTGATGACTCGCTCGATCGCCGGGATCACCTCTCCTCGTTTGGAAACTGCGACCGTATCACCTACTGCCAACCCTAAGCTATCTATGTAATCTTGGTTGTGCAGGGTTACGTTGCTAATCATGGAACCAGCGATAAGAACAGGATCAATGCGGGCAATTGGGGTCACGCGACCGGTACGACCTACCTGGGCATTGATTTCACGTACTACGCTTATGCCTTCCGGTGAGTCAAATTTTACGGCTATTGCCCACCGTGGATGATGTTCAGTCGAGCCAAGGAGCTCACGCGTCACAAGGTTGTCGACCTTCAGTACCAACCCGTCGATGTCGTAATCAAGATTAGCTCGTTCGGCCATACGTTTCCTAATATACTCCAGAGCATCATCAGTACGGATTATCGAGAATTCTTGTGAAGAGTCAGAGGTTGGATTCTTGGTAGAGTATTCCTTGATCACTACCGTCGAAGGGTTTATGCGGAATCCAAGTTCACGTAGATGTAAAATGAGTGCAGCATGAGTCGCTGGCGGATTAGTCAGGTACCCCTCATAAATAAATACTTCTAGTGGTAGACGTGCGACCTCCTTACTCCTCACTCGCCGCAAGCTGCCGGCAGCGAAGTTGCGAGCATTAGCGTAGGGAATTTCTATCCTGCTATTTAGCTCACTAAACGCGGCACGTCGTATGAAGATTTCACCGCGAACTGTCAGCGTTTCAGGGGAGTTAAGCCTTAGCGGCACGGTTTGGATAGTGCTCACGTTCGCCGTCACATCATTGCCAATAAAACCATTCCCACGGGTGATTGCACGTTCGAGTACGCCGTTAGAGTAGTTCAGTAGGATAGAAGCGCCGTCTATCTTCTCCTCGATTATGAATGAGGTCTCAGGGTCGACCGCCTTCGTCTTTTCCATCCAGCGGTTGAGCTGACCTGGATCATACTCCTTGTCTAAGCTTAAGACTGGGACTGTATGCTCAACCTCTGTTAGGTCCTGAGTGAGGTCAGATCCGACGCGGCGAGTAGGCGAGTCCAGGGCAATGAGGTGGGGGTACTGGCCCTCCAAGTCCATCAGCGCCTCTATCAATCCGTCGAACTCAGAGTCAGAAATTTCAGGCAAGGCTAGTACATGGTAGGCATGCTCGTGGCGACGGATCTCCGAAGAGAGCACATGGATTTTTGCAGCCGCCTGAGGTTCGGTCACGCAACAGTCATATGCGAGCGAGAAGCTTCTATGGCGATCAGAGATTGGTATGGATCGTGAGGGCATTTACGGGAAGAGCCCAGGCATCCAAACGTCAGTCTGATGACGGTTGAATGGTCATTTGATCCTGAGATTAAGGTGTTGATAATCAGCCTATTCAATGATTGATAGCATTATACTACTGCTCGTTGAGAGATTCATTGGGCAGTTTGTTCTCAAAAACTTTCTCGATGATTGCGACTGAACCAACAACTTGGAAATCGGTGTAATCTATGGTTTCAGAATCGTAGTTATTTTTTCGAAAGGATCCTAAGATCCTGAGTTGTTGGAATGCCTGTGCCGTAAGCTGTTCGATAATTCCGCTCTAATATATGCATCTTACTATGTCCAAAGATGGTTTGTTGGGGGGATCTGCTTATCTGCCGTCTGTAGCCCTTACTTCTCAGAATATCTAAGTTTTTACAGCGTAGATAAGTAATATGGGAAACTGATTCAGAAGGTCTTGTTACCGTCGTCGCCCGCCGTCACGTGGAATTCTCCCGCCGAAACAGCTACCGTAGTAGCGTGTCTCGGCCAAGTGACTTTATCCACTTACATGTTCATTCAGACTACTCGTTGCTAGATGGTGCCGCCACCGTAGAGGGGCTTGCTGAATGTGCTGGTCGCTACAAGATGTCTCATCTAGCGTTGACCGATCATGGCAATATGTTCGGAACTGCGCGGTTTAACCGGGCTTGTCAAGCAGCTGGGGTCACCCCAATTATCGGTTGCGAATTCTATCTTGCGCCAGGGTCCCGTCACGATCGCGGTGGCGACCATTCTCGATCGCACCATATGGGTTTGGTGGCCACTAACGAAGTCGGATACCGGAATCTAATGAAGCTCTCCACGATAGGCTACACGGAAGGGTTTTACTACAGGCCGCGAATTGATGATGAGGTGATCGCTGAGCATGCTGAGGGTCTTATAGGCTTTTCTGGCTGCATGTCTGGCAAGATACCAAGGATGTTACAGCAGGATCGCTTGGAGGAGGCGACTGATCTTGCTGGTCGTTACCGAGATATTTTTGGCCCCAACCGATTTTATCTAGAATTGCAAGACCACGGAGCTCCTCAGGAACAGAGGTTGCAAAACGAGCGTCTTTTGGAACTTGCCAAGCACATTAGTTTACCGCTGGTGGCGACCAACGATGTTCACTATTGCGGCCGAGACGATGGTGATGCGCAGGATGTGTTGATTTGCATCGGTACTAACAAGCGACGTTCCGACACTGATCGGCTTAAGCATGAGCATCACGAGCTGTATTTTAAAGACCCAGAGGAGATGGCTAAGCTATTCTCGGAGATACCGGAAGCTCTTCAAAATACTCGCGAAATCGCTGAGCAATGCTCGCTGACGGTTCCAACCCCAGGCCCCCAAATGCCAAAGTATGAAGTTCCGCCTGGTCACACCCAGGAGACGTACCTAGTTGCGCTCGCTGAGGAAGGTCTTCGTCAGCGATATGGGACTCCCACTGACGAAGCGATAGAGCGTCTTCGTTATGAGCTCGACGTTATAAAAGCGATGGGGTATTCTGGATATTTCCTTATTGTATGGGATTTTATAAGGTTTGCGCGTCATAATAATATTCCAGTTGGCCCAGGCCGAGGGTCCGGAGCTGCATCACTGGCTGGGTACTGTCTGCATATAACTGATATTGACCCGCTGCGCTACAATCTCTTATTTGAGCGTTTTCTGAATACCGAGCGGGTTACATTGCCTGACTTCGATAATGATTTCTGTTATGAGCGTCGCGGAGAGGTTATTGAATACATAACAAGAAAATACGGTTCAGATCGAGTTGCCCAGGTGATTACCTTTGGCAGTCTCAAAGCTCGTGCGGTCGTGCGTGACGTAGCGCGAGTACTGGAGATACCGTATGGAGAGGCAGACGCGATTGCCAAGCTGATACCGGGTGGACCGGGATCTGACCTCGGCGCAGCGCTCAAACAGGAGTCAAGTTTGCAGGAGTTGCGTGCACGAGGCGAAGTTTATCGGGAATTGATCGACACCTCGCTGAAACTGGAAGGTTTCAGCCGACACGCCTCTACACACGCGGCAGCTATTGTGATAGGGGCTTCCGCATTAACTGATTTCGTGCCTTTGTACCGCGACACTCGCACCGAAGCGATATCCACTCAGTACTCGCACGAGTACCTGGAAGACTGCGGGTTGGTAAAGATTGACATTCTTGGCTTGAAAACGCTCACGCTGATCGAGCGAACCCTGCCGATGGTGCATGCGCGCGGTATTAATCTTGATATCGAGGCTATTCCAGAAGATGACGAGGCTACCTTCGCCATGCTGGGCGAGGGACGAAGTTCTTGCGTATTTCAATTTGAAAGTGCTGGAATGCGCGCAGTGCTAACGCGAGTGAAGCCAACTTGTATCGAAGATCTGATCGCTCTGAATGCTCTTTATAGGCCTGGGCCGATGCAGTTCATCGATCAATTTGTTGACGCAAAATCAGGCCGAAAGCCAATCGAGCACAAGGTGTCTCAGTTGGAGCCAATTCTCCGTGAAACTTATGGTGTAATTGTTTATCAAGAACAGGTTATGGAAATTGCCCGTGCTGTAGCAGGTTTCAGCCTAGGACAGGCAGACTTGCTGCGGCGTGCGATGGGAAAGAAGAAAATGTCCGAGATGGAGCAACAGCGTTCACGCTTTATCGAAGGGGCAGAATCCAACGGCTTTGATGGCCAGGTCGCTGCTGAATTGTTTGAGTCGCTGGTGCCATTCGCTGAATATGGGTTCCCTAAGACGCATGCAGCTCCATACGCTCTGGTCGCCTATCGTACCGCCTATCTAAAGGCTAACTATCCAGCTGAATTCATGGCAGCCAATCTAACTAACGAGATACACGACACTGATAGGTTGGCTGAATGCGTTGCTGAGGCGCACGATATAGGACTAGAGGTGTTGCCGCCGGCGATTAACGAGTCAGGCGGAGATTTTAGCGTGGCCGATGGGCGTATTGTTTTTGGCCTTTGTGGCGTAAAGAACGTCGGCACCGGTGCAGTGGATTCCATTGTAGCCGAGCGAGATACTCATGGGCCCTACCGCGATTTTATTGATTTCTTGCGTCGGATTGATCCTCGAGCGGTTAACCGTAAAGTGATCGAGGCTCTAGTACGGGTCGGAGTCTTCGATGTGCTTGATGATAACCGTGCAACCTTATGGGAAAATCTTGACCGTCTTTTAGAGACGGTAGACGTGGAGCGGCAGCGTATCGCCCACGGACAGCAGGATCTATTCGCGGCTGACATCAAGGTGCAAACTTCAATGCCTGAAATGGTGCGCCACCAGGAGTGGGACCAGGCGACACTACTCAGAGACGAGCGCGACAATCTGGGAGTGTACTTTACCGGTCACCCATTAGACAATTACGCGTCGTTGCGCCCGACTAAGGGGATTGCAGAGTTGAGTACACTTGACTCGCGATCGGATGGTGCGTCGATTGTCGCAATTGGTATCGTCGGTGATGTTCGGGAAATTGCTACTCGGTCTGGGCAGCGCATGGCCTTTGCGCAGCTTGAGGACTACAGCGTCAGTGCGGAGGTCGTGGTATTCCCGGATACGTTCGACGCTGGTCGTGAACACTTGGTCACGGGTACAGTGGTCGCAGTGATCGGCAAGGTTGATCGGTCACGAGGTAGTAGCAAAATTGTGGCTGAGTCGATTACGAAACCAGAAGCTTTGGCTAACCGAGCAT
Organism: uncultured Spirochaetaceae bacterium; assembly: GCA_964618015.1. Lineage (GTDB taxonomy): Bacteria > Spirochaetota > Spirochaetia > SZUA-6 > Bin103 > CATQHW01. The sequence continues at coordinate 8,791 of CAZTZA010000056.1, forward strand.
TCGAAAGTATCCATCTAAGGTTAATGTCAAGTGACGAGCAACAGCTGGTCGATCTTCGTGACCTTTGCATGGAATGGCCAGGGGACTGCCAGCTATACCTTCACTACCAAAGCGAGGCGGGCAATGGGGAAGAGGGCTTTATTGGCTATGATGAAAACGCGCTGGAAAATAACGGCAAGGAGGTGTTGATACGCGTTGCTCCGCAGTTGCGTGTATCAAGCTCAGATGAAATGCTACGTATACTTGGCGAGTCTCCTTTGGTCGCAGAGGTTTGGGCGGAATGAGTAGTCTGTTTGGATTCTTGCGGCTTCTAGTCCTGCTCTACTTGATGCTAGTGACGTTGAGGATAATGGTTACTTGGTTTCGAGGAGCTAATCGGAATCCGCCTGGCGATTTACTTAACCGTCTGACAGATCCCTATTTACAGTGGTTTCAGCGTCTAAAGTTCCTTCGTTTTGGTGTAATTGATTTCTCGCCTGCGGTCGGAGTGCTGGTGCTGATCGTGATTGGCAATCTCTTGCAGAGCCTAGTTGATGCTCAGCGGGTGACGGG
>CAZTZA010000056.1:9352-12510 GCA_964618015.1 uncultured Spirochaetaceae bacterium
TGTGCTCGCGAACGTACTTGTCGTTACGTGGTCTGCGGCACGGGTAATAGTTTTCCTGTTTATAATAATAGCAGTAGCGAGGGCATTTATCGCCGTTATGCGCTGGGAGGAAGGCGGCCCTCTGCTTTCTATGTTGGACCACCTTCTGCAACCGATTGTTACATTTGTCTCGCGCCGGATATCGCTGGGCGATCAGCTGTTGCGACGCGGTGAGACTGTACAGAAGGTCGCTTACCTAGGTCTTATAGCTGTCATGTTAGCGGTTTTCCTGGTATTTGGAAATTTAATAGTGCGTTGGCTGATCTCCGTACTTATGTCCTCGCCGGTATAAGGGAGTCTGTCGGATCCTCTCTTGGGATGAAGGGGTGGAGGCTCTTCGGGGCGTCGGACCTGTGCTTGAGGGCCGTCTCGCGAAGCTCGGCCTGCACACTATAGGTGATCTTGCTAGTCATCTACCGCGGTCTTACCAGGACCGCCGACGGATGTTGTTGCTGTCACAGGTTTCTCCAGGTCATGAAGCCTGCGTTCGCGCTAGCGTGGTCCGTCTTAGCCGTTTCAGCCGCCGCGGAAGGCCCGTGTCGACGGCTACCATCGCTGACCCAGAAGGTGGCATAGCAACTCTATATGCATTCGGTCGGCCTCAGCTTAGCCAAACACTAGAAATAGGCCAAGAGATTCTAATCTACGGACGGTTTGATCTGCGTGGCAGCAGTCTTAGTTCCAGCAGTTTTGAGCTTACAAGTCTTGAAGGAGCTGATGCTGGATCGTTAGTGCCAATCTATCCAGGGACTGCTGGTCTATCACAACGAGTACTTCGCCGTCTAATCCAGGTCGCTGTGTCAGCTGGGGCGCCAGCTGCCCGTTTTCATGTTCCCGACGATCTTGTGGTAGAGCGCAACATGCCGGATAAGTCGGAGGCACTATCAAGAGTGCATCGACCGAGAACCTTTGAGGAAGCTGAGAAGGCGCGCAAGGCGCTTGCCTATGAGGAGTTCTTTCAATTGCAGCTTACGCTAGCGAAACGCTCGCCGGCCGGTCAGGCTCGGCCACAACGGACGTCTCGTGGAAAGTATCTACAGGAAGAGTTGTTAAAAAGGCTGCCTTATGTGCTTACAAAGTCGCAACAAGCAGCTCTTTCCGAGATAGAGACTGATCTTTGCGGGGGGTATACTTCAGCTCGGCTTCTGCAAGGTGATGTCGGCTGCGGTAAAACTCTAGTAGCCCTACTGGCGACAGCCCGTGTAGTGGATTCAGGACAGCAAGTAACAATAGTCGCTCCATCAGAAGCGCTCTGTTTTCAGCACGCTGAGACTGCGGCACGGTTGCTTGAGCCTATAGGGATTCGTCTTGGTTTACTTTCGGGAAGCACGGATCGTGTGGCCCGCGCTCAGCTCTTAACGGCTCTCGCTGCGGGGGACATAGATGTTCTGCTGAGCACCCATGCTGTCTTAGAGGACTCGGTCGTTTTTTCCAAACTCGGGTTGGTGGTGATTGACGAACAACAAAAATTCGGCGTTGTGCAGAGGGCTTCAGTCGCTGCCAAGGCGGTCTCGGGCGATCTGATAATGATGACGGCCACGCCAATTCCTCGTACGTTAGCCCTCACTCTTTACGGTGATCTGTCAGTCACTTCTATCGACCAACAACCTCCAGGCCGACAAAAAATTATCACCCACTTGGTAGAAAGAGACAATCGAGAACGGGTATATCATATTGTTGAGTCTGAACTTGCTCGGGGACGCCAGGCCTATTTTGTTTGCCCAAAGGTCGGTAACACTGATGCGGCATCAGATCGCTTTGGAGATATCCAAGCTATGGATGAGGAGGATTTGTATTTGTCTCCAAGTGATGTAAGGGCCGAGTCGGATATCTTTGAGGACTCCGCAGTAAGTCTTTACTCGAGTCTGAAGTGTCACTTTTCCAAATTCAAAGTCGGCTTAGCTCACGGTGGCTTGGATGCGGCCAAGCAGCGCAGTACCCTAAGCGCCTTTCACTCGGGCGCTATCGATGTGCTTGTGGCTACTACAGTGGTCGAGGTTGGGTTGGATGTCTCGAATGCGACCTGCATGGTGGTTGAGCATGCGGAAAGCTTTGGCCTTACAGCTCTGCATCAGTTGCGCGGTCGCGTTGGCCGAGGTAGTGAGCCTTCGCATGCCTTTTTCATTTATAGCCGAGATATTACACCGCAGGCAGTTGAGAGGCTTCGGGCAATCAAGGATCATAGCGACGGCTTTAAGCTTGCTGAAATCGATTTGTCTTTACGTGGTCCCGGTGAACTTGCGGGGACTCGTCAAGCAGGCTTGCCTCCGTTACGCGCCGCCCGACTGTCGTCCGATATTGACCTGATGCGGCGGGCGCAAGCTGATGCTCGTCGTTATCAAATGAACGTTTCTATTGGGAAACGAGTATGCGGGTGACAGGTGGGGCGGCGCGCGGACGAGCGCTCACGGTACCCAGTGGAACGCGGCCGATGACCGCCCGGATGAGGGAGGCCTTGTTCGCGATCCTAGATAATGCGTTTGGTCGGGTTCCTGGTGAAGTCTATGGGGGCTTGCAAGGGCGTTCTTTTCTAGATCTTTTTGCGGGTTCCGGGTTGATCTCCGCAGAGGCGGCATCGCGTGGAGCAGGACCGATCACTGCGGTGGAGCGTGATCCGCGTAAGCGTCGGTCCATTCTGTCTAACCTGACTATTGTTGGTGCTGAAGCGACAGTAATAATAACGCCGGTCGAACGATTTGTTGCTTCTGCTGGAAGAAAAGGGCAGAATTTTGGTGTGGTCTGTATGGATCCGCCCTATGCGTACCGTCACCGTCTATGCTTGCTTTATAGTTTGGCAGCAGCAGATATTTTAGAGCCCAATGGCTGCGTCATTCTTCACTGTCCCGCCCGTGATCAAATGGATTCCGATGCACTACCGTTTGAACTCATTGACCGAAGGCGTTACGGACAATCAGCGCTGTTGCTGTTTAGGGCGTGATTGTACTGTAGGATCGTGCACAAGCATCTTCAGCTTTTTTTTATTGATTCGCGTCGGGGGTTGCAGCATCGTGCTTGCGATAGTAGAACCTGGGCCATGCGAGGAGGGATGCCTCTGTAGCTCAGTTGGTAGAGCACCTCCATGGTAAGGAGGGGGTCACCGGTTCAAATCCGGTCGGAGG
>CAZTZA010000057.1:0-12463 GCA_964618015.1 uncultured Spirochaetaceae bacterium
TAGCGCGAGACCACTATTATCCCTTAGAGTCGTCACACGTGATTCGGTGGTGTTTTGACCTACTAACCTCTTCGGTCGGGAATAAGGCCTTAATGGGTGCCACCGGTTTGTTCCTATGCTCATTCCTGGTGGTGCACCTCTACGGTAATTTGCTGCTCTATGGCGGCCAGGAGTACTTCGAAGAACACGCACACAAATTCTCCAGCAACATCATCATTCGCATCATCGAAGTCTTGCTGTTCCTTGCGATTGTGCTTCACGCTGCAAGCGGCTTATGGGTTGCGATCCAAAACCGCAAAGCACGTCCAGTGCGCTACGCAGCGAACCATCGCTCGGCAGGTGGGCGCACCTTAGCGTCACGCACGATGGTCATCACAGGCAGCGCTATATTTATTTATCTGGTGATCCATCTACGACAATTCTTTTATGAATCTCGCATAGGTCCTAACGCTGATACGGTGTCGCTCTATGAACTGGTGTCGACCACCTTTCGTGATCCCGCATACGCAATTCTGTACGTAGTAGCGATGATCCTGCTGGCGGGCCACCTGGTGCATGGCTTTCAGTCTGGCTTCAAGTCCTTAGGATTACACGGGATGCGTTATGCTAGCATAATCAAGGTTATTGGCCTCTCCTGCGGCGTGCTGATTCCGGCTGGCTTTGCTTCGCTACCGATCTACTTCTTCTTCAGCGGAACAGGCCCATGAGCAGAAAAGCCAACCTTCAACAAGACAAAAGGGATCTTGACGGAAAATCGACAAGTTCTTCAGATAGCCAAGACAGCCGACAACCATCGCTCCTCAGTCACGTGCCACCTGGGGAACTGTCCCAGCGCTGGACAAGCCATCGTTTCGATCTCAAGCTGGTAAACCCTGCCAATAGGCGCCGTTACTCAATAATTGTGGTCGGTTCCGGACTAGCAGGATCCTCTGCTGCAGCCTCTCTCGCCGAGATGGGCTACCAAGTGACTTGCATCTGCTTACAGGATAGCCCACGGCGCGCACATAGCATCGCCGCACAAGGTGGTATCAATGCCGCCAAAAACTACCCTAACGACGGCGATAGCATCTTCCGCCTGTTCTACGACACGATCAAGGGCGGCGATTATCGTGCCCGCGAATCTAATGTCTACCGTTTGGCGGAAATTTCTAACCTGATTATCGATCAGTGCGTGGCCCAAGGAGTACCGTTCGCACGCGAGTACGGCGGACTCCTCTCCAATCGATCTTTCGGTGGCGCACAGGTTTCGCGCACCTTCTACGCACGTGGTCAAACTGGCCAGCAACTGCTGCTTGGCGCTTACGGAGCGCTAAGCCGTCAGATTGAAGCTGGCCACGTTCGTATGCTCACCCGACGCGAGATGCTTGATGTTGTTGTTGTAGAGGGTACTGCACGTGGCATTGTTGCCCGTAACCTGTTGGATGGATCCATAGAAACCCACGCAGCACACGCTGTACTGTTAGCCACAGGTGGCTATGGCAACGCCTACTACCTGTCTACTAACGCTAAATCGAGCAATGTTACTGCAACCTATCGCGCCCATAAGCGTGGCGCGATGTTCGCAAATCCATGCTTCGTCCAGATCCACCCCACTTGTATACCAGTTTCAGGCGATCATCAGTCCAAGCTGACGCTTATGAGCGAGAGCCTACGCAACGACGGCCGTGTTTGGGTTCCTCGATCTAATAATGATGCCCGAACGCCAGCGGAAATACCGGAAAAGGACCGCCTCTACTTCCTAGAAGATCGGTACCCGGCGTTTGGAAATCTGGTTCCTCGTGACGTGGCGTCCCGTGCAGCCAAAGAGGTGTGTGACGCCGGCCAGGGGGTGGGAACGACCGGGCAGGCAGTATACCTCGATCTAAGAGACGCTATTGATAGGCTTGGCATGGATACAATCCGCGAACGTTACGGCAACCTATTTCAAATGTACCAGATGATTACTGGAGAGGATGCTTACACGGGCCCCATGCGAATCTACCCGGCTGTTCACTACACAATGGGCGGCTTATGGGTCGACTATAACCTTATGACCACAATCCCTGGATTATTCGCACTCGGTGAAGCGAACTTCTCCGACCACGGCGCTAATCGCCTCGGCGCTAGCGCCTTAATGCAAGGACTAGCCGACGGGTACTTCATTGTCCCACACACCCTCGGCGGCTACCTCGCGGCCACAGCACTGCCAGATCTTGATACCGATCACTCGGCATTTACGAGCGCCAAACGACAAGCGACCGAGCAAGTCGCCCGCCTCGCATCTCTAGATGGCGGTACGCCAGTGGAAGATTTCCATCGTCTCTTGGGGCGCATTCTCTGGGACAAGGCGGGGATGGCACGTAGCGCCAATGGGCTTAGAGAAGCACAAACCGAAATTGCTGAGCTCCGTGACCGCTTCTGGGTGGAAGCGTCAGTGCCAGGGAGGACCGAAGACCTAAACACCGTGATAGAGCGTGCAGGTCGAATAGCTGATTTTTTAGATTTCGGCCAGCTGATCGTACAAGACGCGTTACATCGTGAAGAATCATGCGGATCGCACTTCCGCGTTGAGCATCAGACCATCGACAACGAAGCGCTGCGCGATGACGAGCACTTTTCCTACGTGGCCGCCTGGGAACATCAGTCAGCTAGCACAGAAGCTAAACTTTACCGTGAGGAGCTTACCTTTGACGTAGCTTCACCTACCTCTAGGAGCTACAAGTGACGATCCACTTACGCGTCTGGCGTCAGAAACGCGAGGATTCTCGAGGGCGACTGGTTGAATATAAAGTCAGGGAAGTATCCCCGGATATGTCGTTTTTAGAGATGCTGGATACACTCAACGACTCGCTCGAACGGCGTGGATTTGAACCGATCGCCTTCGAGCATGACTGCCGTGAGGGCATCTGTGGCTCATGCGGTTTCATGATTAACGGTCGCGCGCACGGTCCGCTGTCAAATACCACTGTGTGCCAACTTCACATGCGCCATTTCTCAGACGGAGACACATTGGTGGTCGAACCTTGGCGCGCTCGTGCGTTTCCAGTGATCAAGGATCTAGTGGTTGACCGTAGTGCCTTTGACCGGATCATCCAAGCTGGCGGCTATATCTCAGTGAACACAGGGAGTGCCCCAGAGGCCAATGCCATTCCAGTCGGTAAGACCGCTATGGAGTCATCACTGGACGCGGCGACATGCATAGGTTGCGGCGCGTGCGTAGCAGCCTGTAAGAACGCATCCGCGATGCTCTTCACTGGAGCTAAAATATCCCACCTAGGTCGACTTCCGCAGGGACAACCTGAGAGGCGGCGTCGATCCCGAGCTATGATTCGTAGGATGGACGCGGAAGGATTTGGGAATTGTACGAACGAAGCAGAATGCTCGGCGGAATGTCCAAAAGGCATCCCCTTTCAGAACATTTCTCGACTAAACCGCGACTTTCTAACCGCCGAGCTGTCTGATTCGACAGATGGTTGATACGCCCCCAACTCACTGCTTTGGAAATAGCGCTCATAGAATGTTGGAGTATAAAATCGACAACTCCCATCGCAATTAGTATCGCGATGCTGAACGCTACTTTTTATGGAAAAATTTTCTGTAATTAATTTCTATTATTCAATAATTGTAAAAATACTCTGGACTATTCGTTTGACTAAGCCCTGGCAGGTGACCAACTGGCGATTGATACAGCGACGAAAAAATATATCCACACAAGGTCACCTACCCTTTTCATAAGAATTAAGAATAGCTGCTGGGTTCACTTTAAAAGGAGAAAAACAGATACCGATTCGTCGCATGCGTCCCGCACAAGCGTTTCGATCGCTTATATGGCAGAGAGTGATAACGACACCAATCGGTCATCGTGTGGCCCGGCATTGTTGCTACTGGTATTAAAACGCGCAGCCTCTCGGGACGATGGTCACTCTTTCCCTTAGAACCCCTTAATCCCCGTCATTCGCTCAGGCCGCACCCATTCGTCGTATTGCTCAGGGATCAGGTGACCGCTCTGTATCGCCGCTTCACGCAGCGTGATGCCCTCATGATGAGCTGCCTTAGCAATCGCTGCCGCCTTGTCGTATCCGATGTGGGGATTGAGTGCAGTCACTAACATGAGCGACCGCTGTACCAACTCTTCAATTCGTTGGGCGTTAGGTTTGATCCCTGATACGCAGTGCTTTACAAAGCTATCCATACCATCAGCAAGCAATCGAATCGATTGGAGCAGTGCGTCAATTAGAACAGGCTTGAACACATTCAGCTCGAAATTGCCCGATGCACCAGCCACAGCTATGGTCGCGTCGTTACCAAAAACACGGGCACAAATCATCGTAAGCGCCTCACACTGTGTCGGGTTGACTTTACCCGGCATGATCGAACTACCTGGCTCGTTTTCGGGCAATCGCAGTTCGCCCAGACCAGAGCGAGGACCAGAGGAAAGCCAACGAATATCATTGGCGACCTTCATCAAGGCCACGGCCAGGGTCTTGAGAGCACCAGAGGCTTGGACGATCGCGTCGTGGGCAGCTAGCGCTTCGAACTTATTATCCGCGCTCACAAATTGCTGCCCGGTCAATTCCCTGATCTGGGCCGCAACCATCTCAGCAAAACATTCTGGAGCGTTCAGCCCAGTACCAACTGCAGTCCCACCAATAGCTAGCTCATAGAGATTCGGCAGCGCTTGCTCGACCCGCTCCCTACCACGCTTCACCTGCTCCGCGTAGCCGGAGAACTCTTGACCCAAAGTCAATGGCACGGCATCCATCAGATGGGTGCGTCCAATCTTTATGATCTCCGCAAACTCATCGCTCTTCTTAGCAAGTTCCTCGTGCAAAAGCTTCGCCGACGGCAGCAACCGATTACTCAACGCTGACACTGCAGCAATATGCATCGCTGTTGGGAAGGTATCGTTAGAAGATTGTGAACAATTTACGTCATCGTTGGGATGGATAGGAGTCTTGCTGCCAAGCTTTCCACCGACTACCTCGATTGCTCGATTTGCGATCACCTCGTTGACGTTCATGTTCGACTGCGTACCACTACCAGTCTGCCAGACAACTAGAGGAAAATGGTCATCCAGACTTCCTGCAATGACCTCCTCAGCGGCCTGCACGATCAAATTGCGTTTATACTCGTCCAGTACTCCCAGTTCAGCGTTGGTTATTGCTGCCGCCTTTTTGAGAACTCCAAACGCTCGTATCACCTCAACTGGCATCCGCTCGGTACCAATTTTGAAATTCTTGCGCGAACGTTCCGTCTGTGCTCCCCAATACCTATCAGCCGGTACCTGCACAATTCCCAGCGAATCGGTCTCCTCTCGGAAGGTATTTGATGATGACACTTAGGCAAGCTCCGGAAATAACGTGCGCACAACCTCTACCAGCTCTCGTACATGATTTGCCGAGGTTTCAAATGCAGCACGCTCATCCGCCTCAAGACCTACCTCGATGATCTTCTCCACGCCGCCTGAACCCAGAACACACGGAACGCCGACGAAGATCCCGTCGACACCATATTCCCCTTGACATAGCGCAGCACACGGCAAAATTCGTTTCTTGTCACGGATGATTGCTTCCACCATCTGTAGAATTGCCGCGGCGGCAGCATAATAGGAGCTGGTACCCATCATCTCGACGATTTCACCACCTCCTCCTTTGGTGCGCTCCACCAGCTCATTGAGACGCTCTAAGCTCATCAGTTCAGTTACCGGAATACCGCCGACATTGGTAAACCGTGGAAGCGGCACCATATCGTCGCCATGGCCACCCAACAATAGTGCGTTTATATCCTCTACACTGTAGCCAGTCTCTTCAGAAACGAATGTCTTGAAGCGAGCGACGTCTAGGCAGCCAGCCTGACCCACAATCCGAGCCGGTGGAAATCCACTTGCCTTCCAGGCAGCGTAGACCATGGCGTCAAGCGGATTGGTCATGATAATCAGAATACAATTAGGCACGCGCGCTCGGATCTCGTTGGAAACCTTGGCGACGATGCCAGCATTCACCTTGATAAGGTCATCACGACTCATTCCAGGCCGACGAGGCGACCCAGCGGTCAACACAACAATATCTGAATTGGAAAGATCATCGTAGTCGGAAGTTCCAGTTATTCGACAGTCCAACCGCTCAATAGGTGTCGCCTCATAGAGGTCGAGCGCCTTTCCTCTAGTCTGGTCGGCCACTTCTGGGATATCGAGCAGCACCACGTCGCCCAGCTCCTTAGCAACCAGCCAGTGAGCACAGGTCGCGCCGACATTCCCGGCGCCGATGACAGCGATCTTTGGTCGTTTTAGCATGATCACTCATACCATAGCCCGGCGCCGTTGTCCGAGTTTTTCCGGAAAAATCGGTAATTGAATAAGAAATGACGGCCATTCAGTCGACCATTGGGCTGAATGCTAGTAGGTCGTCAGGTCGGTATACTCATCATCTAATGCAAGATTCTCTTGAAAATATCTACAGCAAGCTGCTGGCAACTCTTAGCGACGATCCTGAACGACAAGGGCTACGACGAACGCCAGAGCGTGCCGCTGAGGCACTGCGCTTCCTTACCTCCGGGTATAGATTTAACCCGGAAAGAGAGTTGGTCAATTCGATCTTCCCGTCCGATTCGGATGAGATGGTCTTGGTCAAGAACATCGAGTTTTATTCACTGTGCGAACACCATTTATTACCATTTTTTGGTCATGTACACGTGGCCTATAGCCCAAACGGGAGTATCATCGGCTTGTCGAAGATTCCGCTTATCATCGACGAGTACTCGCACCGACTTCAGATCCAAGAACGACTGACAACCCAGCTGGCTACTACTCTCATGGAATATCTTCATCCACATGGCGTTGGTGTAGTAATTGAAGCTCGCCACCTGTGCGTGATGATGCGCGGAGTTCGTAAGCAGGGTCCAGTCATTCGCACCTCCAGCATGCTCGGAACGTTCGGGACTAACACTTCCATGAGATCCGAGTTCCTTAATCTAACCTCGTGAATCGCAAACCAAAACTAAAAAAGAAAATATCTATGACTGATCAGGTTATGATTAATGATCTGCGAGTCAACTGTATCGTCGGCTTGAACCCATGGGAACGACGAACCTCGCAGGAGTTACGGATTTCTATATCGCTCACCGTCGATCTGTCACTATCATCGGTGAGCGGCCGTCTAATCGACACAATCGACTATGGTAGTCTTGCTGAAGAAGCAGCGACTATAGCCATCCGTGGACGTTATGAGTTACTGGAATCTCTAGCCAAAGCGCTGACGGATGCGTGTCTCCAGCGCCTTGGAGTTCAAAGAGCGAGAGTTTCTATCCAAAAGCCAGCAGCAATCCGTAATGCCAGTGCAGCTGTAGTAGAGATGACCCGCTCCCGTGAACGTCCGGAACCGCGGCTCTTAGGGGTACTTAACGTTTCTTCCGAATCTAGGGTTTCGACATCGGTAGCAACTGACAAAGATCAAATACTGAAGCGTGCCACCAAGCTTCGCAATGAAGGATGTAAGTTGATTGAGCTAGGAGCTCGCTCCACGAACCCGTCAATGGGCACAAAGAGTCTCAGCGAAGCGGAAGAAATTGAGCGTTTAGAGCCAGCACTGAAAGCACTGCTTTCCCATGGCTTTCACATTGCGGTGGAGACATGGAGCACCAAGACTGCATTATGGGCGATTGATGCAGGGGCAAGCATGATCAACTTCACGTCAACAGAGCCTGCTGATGATCTATGCCGCAGCGCTGGACAACACGGTACATCATTAGTACTTGTACACTTGCCCTATTTTAACCCAGAAGAAATGCACCGATCTAATCCAACTTATGATTCTATAGATCAGATTGCGGAAACATTATCCGCACGTGCTGACGCCGCGCGGACAGCGGGTGCGAATGAAATTTACCTCGACCCTAACACCGGTATCATGCACCCCAAGCTTGATGACTTCCTCAAAGTAGAACTGCAAATGCGAGCGATGGATGCCGCTAGGCTTCTTGAGAATCGTAGCTATCCAGTACTTATAAACTGCCCTCGTAAAGAAAGCCTGACTAGTCGGATTATCCTCTCGCACTTGCTCCTGGAGACGCGACCGACCTGGATTCGAACACATGATCCAGAGATCATTGCCTCTGTACGCAGACTGCAGCAGATAGACTCTTATACCGAAGAGCCCAATTCATGAAGTCTCACCGGGTGTTCATCGCCTGCGGATCAAACATTGAACCGCGTACCAACCTATCCTGTGCGCTAATTCAACTTGATGCAGTAGCTGAGCGACTATGTACCTCATCTTGGTATCAAACGTTACCGTGGGGAGGTGTCGAGCAAGATCCTTACATCAATTTGGTGGTCGGCGTCCGGACAACTACGAGGCCTCATGCGCTGCTACATACGCTGCAGCGAATCGAGGCCATGCTAGGCCGACAACGGACGGTTCGCTATGGACCACGCACCATCGATCTCGACATCCTGCTGTATGGCAATAAAATGATCGATGATGATCAGCTAACGGTACCTCACCCTGGCCTTACTGAACGTGACTTCATGCTTATACCGCTACTGGAGATCGCACCCGAACTTGTCGACCCATCCAGTGGCAAGCCGTTCGAAGCTCAGCGCCACAAAGTCCCTTATAACACGATTGTCTCGAGGTTAGTGCCGTGAGCGCAGCCGTCCGGACGTCGTCCAACCAACCGGGTTCGGAGCAACGATTCTTCGGACAAGTAGCGCTGGTCACCGGTGCTGCGCACCGTACCGGAGCTTCCATCGCCTCTCATTTGTCGTCCCACGGCGCACAAGTCGTAGTACATTACTGGTCAAGCGCTGCTTTTGCCCGTGAATTAGTTGAACAAATAGGAGGGGATGCAACGGGCTGTTACGCTGAGTCAGCTGACCTCACTGATCCTCTCAGCGTTGAATCCTTAGTAGATAGGATCATCACACGCAGCGGTCACATCGACCTTCTAGTAAACAATGTCGGGACGTTTCAGGTGAAGCAAATCGATCGCCTGGAGCCCGAAGAATGGGAACAAGGCATCCGCACCACTGTCACGGCTGCATTTCTTGTCTGCCGCGCGGTCTTACCACACATGCGGGCACAAAACTTCGGCCGAATTATTAACATCGCTGATTCTGCTGCCGATAAGATATCGCCACAGCCAACGTTAACACCTTACATGGTAGGTAAAACCGGAGTATTGATCCTGACCAAAAGCCTAGCATCCGTCACTGCTAATTCCGATATTACGGTCAACGCAGTCTCACCCGGAATCATGGAAAATTCAGTGACCAAACCATCTGGAGGACCCGCATCGATCCCAAAAAACCGCAATGGCACCTACGCTGAATAAAATGCGGCGATTGATTTTTTTCTACGCCGCGAGACTTCATATATAACAGGAGAAAATCTAAAAGTCTCAGGCGGTTGGCATAGTTAGCACTCTGAAGAACTCTGGTGGATTAATAGTTAATGGATCCCTTCCATCAGTCCAGTGGTTGACGGAAAATCTGTCCCGGGTGAAGATACGGAGTCTTAGTTAGGTATCGGGCTGGTCTTCCTTTGGGGGGGGGAGGGCCGGTCAATGAAGCTCCGGTGTCTCTACCTGCGATAGGACAGGACAAAGGAGCAGTCAGATGGCCCTCGACCTCATCAGAAAGGTTGATCCGGTTGATAGCCTCGAAAAGATCAACCAAAAGATAGTTCCTCAGCCGTCGGCTATAACCGATTCAGTTGGCTTCGTGCCGGATGCCATAGAAGACCCGTACCAAACCGTGGGAATCGCCAATCAATGCCCTGATGTACGGACTGACATAGTTGCGGAAGTTAAAGGCAAATTGCAGGATCCCAGTTATATCAGTGCTGTAGTAATCAATCAGGTGGCGGATCGTATCAGCAAGCCATTCCTCACTTGAGTAACGGTACTCTTTGACCTGCTGAACCAATCGCGCTTAAGTGGCAGTGGAGGAGCAGCCACGCTGTATATTCAAGATTCTTGACAGTTAGACAATTTGACGCTATCGTCAGAGATGCCCTTATCACCCCGATGGCGTCCGCTGATTCGGCAGACGTGGCTATGAACGGGTTGCAAGTAGGTACTGCTGAGACGCCACTTACCCACGCAGCTTTTGCAGTTGATGCCGGGACGGAAATCTTGCGCCGCGCAGCGGATCATGGAGCTGAGTTGCTGTTTGTTCACCACGGGTTATTCTGGGGTAGCCAGCGGATGATCACCAACGGTCTTTACGAACGTATTCGTATTTTAGTTGAGAGTAATTTGTCCCTCTACGCTGTACACCTGCCGCTCGATGCTCATCCGAAACTTGGAAACAACGCTGGTATCAGCAGCGCACTTGGCCTCGAGGAACATAGACCTTTTGGTAGTTATCATGGCGTTCAAATTGGGGTGGTCGGAAAGATCTCAGAAGACCGCTACCCCGAAGGAGCTACGATTGACACACTCCTGGCAGACGTATTTGGCGGGAGGGAACGCTGCTTGACGGTACTGCCGTTTGGCCCTGAGCGTATTCGTAGCGTCGGAATAGTATCCGGCGGGGGTACGCGGCTCGTCAGCGAAGCAATCGACCAAGGACTCGATCTCTACATTACTGGCGACGCCTCACACGAAGTCTATCATGAGTCATTAGAAGCTGGTATTAATGTTGTTTCAGCTGGACATTACGCTACCGAAACCTGGGGCGTACGTAACATGATGGCCTATACGGAAGCCCACACCGAGTTGAGAACCACATTCATCGACCTGCCAACTGGATTGTAAGCATAGTGACCGTTAAAGAGCGCTGTGTTCCGTTATTGCTCACCCTGGTCGTGATCATTGCCGACCAGTTCCTAAAGGGAATGGTAGTCGCCAACCTTCAGATAGCCCACCCTGTACCAGTAATAGGTGACGTCGTGAGGCTGACGTACGTGCAGAATAGCGCTATCGCGTTCAGCATCGGCCGTAGTATCCCAGAAGAAGTGCGTAGGGTGCTGTTATTGATTCTTCCGCTGGCAGTAATCAGCATTATTTCCATTTACTATCTCACCACTAATGATACGTCATTGCTTCGAAGATATCTGATAGCAGCTATAATAGGCGGAGGTATAGGTAACTATATTGACCGCATCGTGCGGCCGGATGGAGTGGTTGATTTTGTGGACGTGAAATTCTACGGCATCCTCGGATTTGACCGATGGCCTACCTTTAATCTTGCTGATTCGGTAGTGGTGGTAGCAGGCATCCTGTTGATAGCAAACTCGCTATTACGACCCCACCGCGAACAAGATCCGTTTCTTGCGGATAGTAACGAGGAGAGCTCATGAATAAAGCGATGAATACAGCCGTATTCATGGTGGCGGCAACCGCGTTCTCGTTGGTGATGATGATTATAGTAGTTATCATCTCGATTCTACTGGTGGCCTGGCTCACAGAGAACGGCTTACCGACCGGGGGTGCATCGGCGCTTCTAGTCGTGTTCGTCCTCGCCGGGTTAGCCGGTTCGTTTTTTGCCTACGGGCGGGTGATGAAGATAATTGACCGCAAGATTGACCTCTCGTCAAAAATCTACCCACTCTTTCAGCGTAAACGCCGGTAGTAACTCCTACAGAAATTTGACCAGAACTAAGATTGGAGGAGCTGAAAGGGGAATCTATCCTGAACGTGCCAATGTGAGCGCCTCACGCGCCGCGTTGTCCATAAACCGCAGATCGCTAGCGATGTCAATGAATTGAAATCCCTCTTCCAACCGACGCGGCACATCACTTGGATTTGGCACTGGCAAACCAGACGGAACGCCAGCGCGAGCGCACGCTTCACGAAACCGCTGCAATTCCTGCTCATGTTCTGGTGATCCAATGGAAACTCCCATAGAAAGTGCTAGGTCTGACGGACCCAGAAAACCAATATCCACGCCGTCGACCATAGCAATCGCCTCGGCATTATTGATCCCTTCAATATCCTCAATCTGCGGAATGCACAGCAGCTGATCATTAGCCCGCTGGCGGTAATCATCAGCTAACGTCACACAACGACCGGTTCCTGAAGAACGTGTGCCAAATGGTGGATAGCGCATGGCGGAAACGATTTCCTGAGCCTCTTCGGGAGTTGAAACATGTGGCAGCACAAGCCCACAGGCTCCAGCGTCAAGGACACGCCCGATCGTTACTGGATCATGATCCCAAACACGAGCAAGCGCTACTGCACCCCGCGCCTCGATAGCGCGAAATGTATGCGTGATGAGCCCTAAATCAAAAGCGGTGTGTTCCGCGTCCACCACAAGCCAAGAGTAGCCGGCAGCAGCCATCACTTCTGCGGCTAACGGCGAAGCCAAATTAAGCCATGAACCCAAAGACGGCTTCCCTGCTGCTAACGCATCTCTGATTGAATCTGTCATCTAATCTCCTGCCGCGAAAGTTTCACAAGTTAAATATTAATGGAGGCGACGGGAATCGAACCCACGACCTCGTGAATGCCATTCACGCGCTCTAGCCAACTGAGCTACGCCCCC
>CAZTZA010000058.1:0-4987 GCA_964618015.1 uncultured Spirochaetaceae bacterium
CAGCTTACACTTGTACATAAGACCAACGTCCTTACCTACGCGGCTAACCTTTGGGAACGTGCCTTCCAAGAGATGGGCACCCACTACCCCGACGTAACTCTTGACTACAATCACATCGATGCCGCCTGTATGTGGTTCGTAAAAAACCCCGAGTACTACGACACAATCGTGGTTCCTAATATGTTTGGTGACATCATCACTGATATCGGCGCAATGATTCAGGGAGGGCTTGGGGTCTCGGCTGGTGGTAACATTATACCGGAACAAGGTGGCTGCAGCAAGATCGAGTGCATGGGCGGTTCTGCCCCCAAGTATGCCGGAAAGAACGTCATCAACCCAATAGCTGCTATCGCTGCCATGGGAATGCTTCTATCAGTCCTAGGAGAACAGAAGGAACTGCCAGAATTGACTCGGGCCAGCAAGCGAGTCGACTCGGCTATATGCACGACTACTCCTATAATGAACAGCATGTCGGCAGGTAGAATGGGCTATAGCACAACTGAGATAGGGGATATCGTTGCTGAGGCACTCTAGAATTTCAAACGTCATGCACAACCCAATCTGTCTCGACGACTCAATGTCGACACGGTAAGATGTCCGAATGGGGATGGGTCCTCCGCTTTGTCAAATCCTAACCCAAGATTCGAAGATGCAAGAAATTCGGCCAATGGTTAGCCGTTCTCAAACGGCAAACCATTCAGCAATATCCAATGCCTCACCCTGATTTGCTGCAGCACGATTCAGTCGAAGGCAATATGGAAACTGCAGCCCTCGATGATTCCTATACTAGCGTTAACGTTGGCCTAGTGAGCATGCGTGGATTCCCGTATGCTATCGAGGATAACTACCGCCGCCTGGAAGCATATGTCCGTGACGCAGCGAACCGCGGCGCCAAGCTAGTAATCGCCCCAGAGGGCGTACTCGATGGATACGTCTGCGCAAGCGCTACGTCCCGCCGTCGCATGCTGTCAGTGGCTCAGCGCGTTCCCGACGGTTCCTACATAGTGAGAGCTGCTTCCATGTGCCACAAATTGGATATCCACCTCGTATTCGGCTTTCTCGAACAAGTAGAGGAGCACGATAGCCGAACGAGAATGCGTAATAGCTGTGTAATGATCTCACCATCAGGAAACGTCATTGCTATCTACAGCAAGGTATTCCCTCAAACTGAGCAATGGATTGATGCTGGTCGGAGAATGCTATGTGAAAAGACACCCTTCGGCCGGATGGGCATGCTGATCTGTGCTGACCGAACCGTAGTTGAACATTTTTCTCCATATGCTGCACAAGGCACTGAGATCATTGCTATCCCGATGGACGGAGGCGGTGGTCCGATCAATACACGAATGATGCGAAAAGAGGCAACCGAAGGAGGGTTTGCAATTCTAATTGCTAATTCCTGGAGCCGCGTAATCGTTCTACAGGATGGCACTGTTGCTCTCGAGAAGTACCACACAGAAGGCGTATCAGTAGCAAAGATCCGTATCCGAGCACAAAAGAACGCAGTACCGCATGTCCCTGCACTTGTGGAACATACGCTTACCCGTTTTTCTGATAAATGGGACCGGCAAGGGCGCCCAACTCGTAAAGAACGCTACGCGCGGCGCGTAGCCCGTCGCAGCATGGCAAAACGACAGCACAGTACTGATAGCTTCATCGCTGGGAATAATTTTCCAGTCGGAGATGGCATGGTTAACCTGAGCGGGAGCACCGTAAGCGACACTGGTCTCCGGGATCTCGCAAGGTTCTCTGATCAGCTTCAGGGGTTATGGCTCAGAGACTGCCGCATTACTGACGCGGGAGTGGAGCATCTGTCCAACCTCCCTCACCTTCGCACACTCGACCTACAGGGGACTATCTGCACAGATTTGTGCTTAAGGCATATTGCTAAGTGCCTCCAGCTCAGAATGCTTGACCTATCCCGGACAGTCATCGAAGGCGACGGATTTCAGGACTTATGCACACTGGAACAGCTTACTCGACTAAGACTGGCGAGATGCCCCCTAAACGAGAAAACGATTCCTGATCTTGCCTGTTTGCCGCAGCTCCGTTGGCTAGAAGTGTCCGGCAATATGGTCGGAAGTACTGCACTTGGAGACCTATGCAAAAAATGCCCAAACCTCGAGATTTCCGTCGCAAACAACATCTCGCGATAGCGTCTCGATCTGATTAATACTTACTAATATTGTCGATGTAGTCTTTGCTTATTCTATATAAGAGCCATTCTTCCATCAGATTCTGAACGCTGTGTTTTCCAAATATACAAGCTTTTAGACATCGAAAACCGCAATCTGACTTCTATCTAAACTCCTTCGTCATTATAGCCGTCTCAAATACCTATTTTGATATAGAAAAAAACATGGATGCAAAATACCCAAGAATTCTGGCACATTCAGCATTCAGTTTATTAGCAGTAAGGTTAGCCCAGCATTGTTGAATGAGCGACTGATGAGTACGCTCATATCTCATGACCATCTCCAACCCGTACGCACTACACTATACGATCCAGCGACTGTGCACCCACTCAGTGGCCGACCACCAATGGGAAGCTCCACCATGGGAAGCGGTACCATCCGTGACAATTAAGCATCATATGGGTCACCCACCAGCGCATCGCCCCCTGACTAAGGTGAAACTGCTCTACGATGACAATGCTATCTATGTTCGTTTCTGGGTTCGTGACCGCTACGTCATTGCCCTGGAAACTGATTCTCAGAGTGCTGTCTGTCGGGATAGCTGCGTAGAGTTGTTTTTTTCACCTGGAGAGGACGTGTCTCCCGGATACTTCAACATAGAAGCAAACTGTGTCGGGACCACGCTGTTCCATTACCAACAGAATCCCCAGATAGACCAAAAGCTACTAACCGCGGAAATCAATCAACTAGATATGCGTCATTCCATAAATGGACCAACAGTTACTCAGGAGATAACCAAGCAGGTTACCTGGACGCTCGGTTACCGCGTACCCTTCTCAGTTCTCGAACCTTACACCATAATTTCACGCCCGCACGCCGGCGTTATTTGGCGAGCAAATTTGTACAAATGTGCAGACCGCACCTCGCACCCCCACTGGCTTACCTGGTCGCCAGTCGTATTTGAGCGACCAAACTTCCACTTAAAGGAGCAGTTCGGCTTCTTCCACTTTGCGTAGGTAGATTTTGAAAATCTATTTCACAAAGCCCAGCCCTCTATGATGCATCAGATCTCAAGCAGAGAGTTTGCAATTGCAAATCGTGCAGCGACACCTATGACAGCTGATTTCCGACTTCCCTATGAGCACTTATCATCTATCAGGATAACACTTTAAAAAATTCGACACTGCCCGACCGCCAATTCATGCCCCAGTCTATAAGAGAAAAATTATAATTATTCTGTTCAGAAAGAAATGACATGAATCCTCCATGAACGTCAGGCATGCTCTAGTAATCTTCGGCTAAATCGTTATTTGGGTTACTATCAGGCCCGAAGGCCTCCCAGGGTGTATCGAAGTAAGCTTGCCCTTCCTTGCTTCGAGACGCCAACGTCTCGGGTTGCGGCAAAATATTTTCTCGCCAGTGATACATTGCTGTCCGATCCTGATACTTATAGAAGACACCGTATCTCGGCTCATCAGCAGTCCAGCTTGCCGCGCCGTACGCGAGAGTTTCCGGAGAAACAAAATATATAGCTGGTACGAGTGACACCAATAGCTCAAATCAGTGATTCAGCTACGCGCATGGGATTTTGTGTCAAGAGTCTCTAAGAACGGGCAAGTAGATACTTTTTTATATAGCTGATGGAACTCTACACTACCGTCATCTTCAATCAACTCGGTGACTACGCCCTGCTCGTAAGCAGGCTGGTTTCCAGCAACAAAATAGTTCCACATGCTTGATCCGGGATGGGAGGTCGTCGGGAAGTAGACCATCAGTCCTGACGACCGACGGTAGCAGATCACTCGCCGAGGAAGATTAACCTGGGCCTTTTCCACCCGGTAACGGTCCAGCGCTCCTTCGTCTATTTCTACACCCAATCCGGGAGTTGTTGGCACCGCTGCATAACCGCCTACGACAGGAATGCGTGACGTTAACAGATTGTGCTCATACAACTCGTGGACGTTAACAGCCGGCCAACGGGCGGATTCAAGAACCGCACCAAGATGCAGACAAAGAGACGTGGTTAGCCCGGTACCAACCATCTGTAAAAAGAACGGCATGTTGGCAGCACCGGCAAAATTTCCAGCTCGACTGATTGCTGAAATGCCTCCACCGATTACGTAGCCATCGCAACCCTTAGTCCTAACTATACCCTGACGAGCCTCCTCATAATGGTGAGCAATCGGCGTAATCAGATTTGCACGTAAACGCTGATTGCCATCAATATCATCAGCCGAGATAGGTCCTTCAAAAATCTTGATCTTCGAAAAATCAGACTCCAGTGCCGTCAAAACTGGAAGCGCTGTTGGAGCATCTATCAGAAAGTTGTTCCAGTCGACATCGATTGAGAACCAGGGGGGTGTCGCCTCCGAGATACGCGCGATCGTCTCATATACATCCCACCAAGGACGAGCCTTAATCTTCAGCGAGGTGTATCCAAGACGTACCGCCTCCCTAGCTTCAACTACGTAAAGTTCTGGTGACATATCATGGTCCCAAAAGGACACCGGACAATGGGTGCGCACTTGCTCCCCAAGTAAACGATGAGCTGGTACACCCGCAAGTTTACCAGCTAGGTCCAATATCGCCATCTGTAGCCCAGCACCTAAACTGTCGTCCCAATATAGGTCGAAAGGTGATCGGCCAATAACACGATCATCCACATCAACACGACCCCAAGTATAGTTCTGTACCGTCTCACCCCAGCCGCTGGCTCCCCTATCGGTTGACACGCGGATTACTTCTACTTCTGACCAGGCGTGAATACCTGCTCGCTCCATTTCAGTGCAGACACGGTCGACCATTGGCACCCACAGCAAAGTACGCTCGACTGAGGCAATCATGTCATTCAC
>CAZTZA010000058.1:4997-12287 GCA_964618015.1 uncultured Spirochaetaceae bacterium
ATTAAGCTCTGCTCTTGCATCAAATATCATTTGCGCTAGTTCTGGATTATAATTTTCTCCAGATAAAAATTGTTGAGCGTCTAAACTAGCTAAATTAACCAAATCACCAGAAGTGGATGGCATACCTGTTTCCTCATAAAAAGAAGCCCAATACTGTATCATGGGCGTGCCCTATCAATTTTTGATGAAATATTCATAGGCGCAGTAAACTGGACATTCCAATTTGTGGAGCATTCAGGTTGAATTCTGCAATCACTCCTCGCTCTTGCTGGCGTCAGGTCGGTCGTGTCGTAAAAAACCATTATGGTTGCTAAATTGTGCACCCCATTTCCCATATATTTATAAAGAAAAAATTAATATCATATGCGCCAGAAGATGGATTTCTATTGAGATCCTACCCGTTTGGATATTGTTTTGGATATTGTCACCACCCTATCGCCGGTTTCAGCAGTTATCCCTCAGCATCAACCATAGCTACGCTCTGGTTAAGACGCTAATCGTCATACCCTTGACCCTTGACGCAACAACGGACGAGAAAAATTTACAGGCATTGCGCCGTCGCGTTCTGATTGGGTTCCTGGTCGCATAAAATGAATGGCAAAGGCGCGGCGTTGACGGTCAGTACGATTCGGAGGCGTGTAGTGGAGCGTCTGACAGTGGTGGAACATTGCGCCTCCCGCTGGCAGATCTATTGCTACAGCCCTTGAGGGATCAATCAAATCTCCGGCGTCGAGCAAAGTACTATCGCCCCGTGGATGATCAAGCGCAACACGGTGTGAGCCGGGCAACACATGCATGGCGCCGTTTGCAGCGTCGACATCGTCTAAAGTAAGCCAGCAGCTCACAAGTTCAGCGGGCTTACAGAGCCAATAAGCGTTATCCTGATGCCAGTGGATCGCACCGCCTGAACGGGCCGGCTTGAAAAGCGCTTGATCGTGAAAAAGCTGGATATCGGGGCCGATCAAATCCTGAATAACATCCAGAATGGTATCGTGATAGCAGAGGCGCCTAAACGGAAGGCTGCGCTCACACATCTGCATGATTTGCAACATCTCATCGTCATCGTCAGCCAAGTCTCGATAACGGTCAGCCGTCCGCGCCTCAGCAAACAAGCGATCGTACTCCGCACGCAGACTAAACACTATATCTTCTTCAAGCAGAGCTCCAAAACGGAGGTATCCTTGAGTATTAAAGTTATCAATCTGTTCTTGATTAAGGGCAGACCAACCATTTGGCAGCATAGTTAAGAATGGCAGACAAGAAGAAGAAAAGACAATACTGACTGAAAATTCCTCTCATATGTTTGGGACCGGTAGTCAACTGGGATTCACCAATGCAGATCGTCGCAAAGTTGCGTTCTATGTCTGCCACATGAGATCTAACGAAGCAACCATGGTAAGCGCAATATCCACCTCGACAATTCATTACCTGTGATCACAACTGAAACTTTGTTATCTATACAGAAAATCCACGCTACAAAGGACAGAAAGACGGTAAAATATCTTTCGTCTGAATCAATTAAATAATCGTAACGCTAACTTGTCGTTAGAGATGGACGGAACCAAGACAACCAATTCCTCACCGTAAACATTCTATCAAGATGTCAATGCAATAATTACTTTTTATTAATAGACTATTTAAACTAAATGGCACTGACTCCAAAGCAGGATTTTATGGCCTACTCCGTGAACTGCTACTCGTTATTGATAACTCCGCTACGTCTAACACGCTCCACTCATAATGGTCGGGCCGGCCCGCACCATCTGTCATTAAAGGACTTACTACTGTCTTTCCAGACGTGAGTTGTGTTGTGCCGCTTGCTTCGCCCTCCTCCGTACGAAACACATTGTAATCCTTTTCAGCTTCAAATTGAGCAAGGGAAATTAAATCGCGAATCCCGACACGCCGTGCTACGGCATTGCCAATTGAAGAAATCGTTACGCGCCTCTGGTCTTCAAGCATTTTCCCCAACCGGTTAAAGTCAGGCCTTTGCGTCCCTGAATAAGAATATGGCTGATAATCAATCATAGCCTGCTGCACGATCCTGCCATTAGCCCGCCTAACCTTCACAGTTAAATCGATGACTTGGCGATAAGGAACCTGAGAAAGCCACTCAGCGAAGTGAAAGCTAGTACAGCTTGCATAGGTGAGGCCTATCATCATGACCTGCGCGTCTAAGGAAAGCATGACTCCAAAGGTAGAACGCAAATCGAAGACAGATAACGCTGGATCGACCTTGGTAATGACTTCGGCGTAACGACCAATCGCAGCAAAACTGTGCCGGAATGCAACGCTTCGACGAGCTTGCGGATGATTTCGTGCAGACTCCGTGATGGCTCCCATCTCTGAGGAATCGTTTATTGGGTCTATGATTGGATCCTGATCAGTTTCATGAGCAAACGTAAAAGTAGGGACAACAAGGGTTCCGCTATCACCTAAGACCTCTAGGAACGCCTTAACGACTATGTCCGCGCCCCCTCGAATATGACCCATCGTACGCATTGCAGAGTGCACTAGGACAACATCGCCTTCATGGAGACCTGTTTGGTAGAGACTGTCTACAATCTCGTCCTTGGTCATCTCAGATTTAATCACCCTACCACTCTATATCAACCGTCCCCTTGTACCCACCCGATTAATTGCTGAAAGAATGATCATCACAAATATTCAAATTTATCACTGAAAACTGCCGTCTTTATCTTCTGGAAGGTGGAATTACAGAATCATTGCAACTCTACGTCAAGAAAAGCACTGCCAAGCGGATTTCCGAATGACCGTGTCTACATACTTCGTAAACGTAACAACTATCCTTGCATTGACTAGTTACACTGCATATTAATGACCTATGATGGATATAGATTTATCGTGTCTGCAAATTCCTATCACTCTTAGTCCAAGTAGCATTTAAGTGGCAGAGGATATTTTTGAGCACCTCGGGGTTCCACGGATAATTAACGCTGCCGGTAGCTTTACCGCCTATGGCGGTTCACGGATGCTCCCATCAACGATCGAACGAATGTCTGAAATAGAGGAGAGCTACACTGACATCCGCTTGCTGCAGACGGTAGTACACCGACGTTTGGCGGAGCTCACTCATAACGAGGCTGCCTTCGTGTCCAACGGTGCTGATGCCGGCCTGTACCTGTGTGCAGCTGCGGCCGTAGAACGCCGATCTAAACGTCCAATCCGGTACCTGAGCCAACAAGAAATAGGTAACTATGAAGTTATTCTATTCTCCTCCCAACACAACCCTTACGACTTCGTTCTTCAACAGCTCGGCGTTCGGACCAAGATCTTAGGCTTTGCAAATTTTATTGATCCGATCACAAGTGAGATGCTCAAACACAACATTACTGATCACACCGTAGCCATCTTTTTCTTCCAGGCAGAGCACGGATGGGCTACTCAAGGCGGACTTCCGTTTGACAGTACAATAGCCATCTCGAAGACGTTTAATTTGCCTTTAATAGTTGACTGTGCCGCTCAACTCCCTCCAAAAGAAAACCTATGGAAATTCACCAAGGCTGGCGCAACCGCAGCACTATTCAGCGGTGGCAAAGACCTCCGGGGGCCTCAATCCAGCGGCCTTGTATTAGGTCAACACGATTTTCTCAACATCGTCACAGGTATCGGCTTCCCAAACTATGGCCATGGCCGAATGATGAAGACAGGGCGCGAAGAAATCGTTGGCCTCTACTGGGCAGTGAAGGAGTATATGGAAGCGGACGAAAACGGGCGGATCGCCTGGGTTGATAAAGCGGTTACAGAGATCTGTCGATCACTGGAGAATAGCAAGATCTTCTCTCCGGAGCGCTCTCCGTACAGCGAGGCAGGCCAGCCGATCCCTCGAGCTAGACTCCGACTACTCCATAACAAGATCACCGAACAACAAGTTCTCAATCAGCTACGTTCCCAGGACCCACCGGTAGTATGTGGCAGCGAGTCTCCCGGGGAGGTGACGATAGCTCCGATGTGCATGGAACCTGCAGAGGTGCCCATCGTAATTGAAGCAATCCGGCAATGTGAGCATAAACTGATTGCAGGACTGGTAGACTGCCTTGATTAAACCGAGATAACCCTGAGAGACGATTCAGTAGGTTCTCAAAATCAATTACTATCTAGTAATCATGCGCATAGACCGACTAGACGTGTATTACGTGGTAATGCCTCTCATCTACCCCTGGCGCACCTCTTACGGAGAGGATGCCGATATCCATTCGGTGCTGGTAGCACTTGAAAGTGGTGAACACAAATCTTGGTCAGAGAGTACACCATTTTTCGCACCGCACTACGTGAGCGAATCCGCTGGCTCGGTCTTCTACCACGTCACCGAAGTTTTCGGTCCACTGGTAGTGGGCCATAACTACGACACAGCTGCTGATCTCAATCAACGCCTCAGCTCTTTTAAGGGCAATTCATTCGCCAAAGCTGCGATTGAAATTGGCTGGTGGACACTGCAGAGCCGTATTACAAACACGCCTCTTCATCGATTACTAGGTGGAAAACCTCGGGACATCATAGCCGGCGCTGATTTCGGCATACAGGACTCAATCGACATGCTTCTCGGTAACGTCCAGAAAGCAGTCGACAGCGGATTCCCGCGAGTCAAACTCAAAGTTGCAAAGGGCTGGGATATTGAAGTGATCAAAGCTGTTACTTCTACATTCCCGAAAATGACTTTTCATATTGACTGTAATGCCGGTTACACGCTCGATGACCTAGAGTTCTTCCGGGCAATCGACGATATGGGCTTAGCATTTATTGAGCAACCATTACATTACACCGACATATTAGATCATGCAGACCTAGCAAGGAAGATCGGAACGCCTATATGCTTAGATGAAACAATCGTGGACCCGCACACTGCAGAGCAGGCAATCCGCATTGGCGCCTGCCACTTCATTAACATTAAGCCAGGCAGAATCGGTGGATTGCAAAATGCTTTGAAAGTGCACAATTTAGCTCACGATGCTGGAATACCAGTTTGGATCGGGGGCATGTTAGAGAGCTCTGTAGGAGGAGCTATATGTGTAGAATTGTCAACGCTTCCTAACTTTAGTTACCCGGGAGACCTGTTTCCATCATCCCGGTTCTATAAGCGTGACCTATCCATACCACCACTGGAATATTCCCGGCCTCACACCTTCCGGCCATTTCAAGGAGACATGCCAGTACCAGACCCAGAGATGCTGGCTCAGTGTACTCGACGGCACTCAGCTGTTACAGCAGAGAATTCCTCATGAGTAATACAGCCGAAAACTTTAGATTATCACTTGAGCAAAAAAATCAATTTGAACGTGACGGATTCCTTATTTTAGAAAACCTGCTTGATGCTTCCTACAAGAATCGCCTGATCTCAGAGATGGACACGCTTATGGAAGACAGGGAGACTGCAACTAAGTCACCGGAACGCCCTCGACCACTCACTGCCTACCCAGAAATGGGACTCCTCACCTCACATCCGCCGATTATGGAAATGCTTGAGGAACTGCTTGGACCGCTCTTCGCGATGCATCATATTCACTCCACTCGACACGACTCTGGCTACCCTGGAGTCGGCTGGCATCAGGACTATGAACAAGATCCGCATACTAATCGGTCGCATATCATGGTACACGTTTTCTATTACCTGAACGGCCTGAATGGTGAAATTGGGGACCTTCTAGTACTACCAGGATCACAAAAGATTGTCGTTCAACGCAGCCTTGAGATATTTGGCACAGAAGATCTGCCTGGATCGATCTGTGTCGACCGACTACCTCCTGGATCAGCAGTGATTGTGCACTCGGCCGTGTGGCACGCACGGCGCCCTAAACCCGGCGGCAATAATCAAGGACGATATTTCATTGATATATCCTACTGCCAGCACGGAGTTCTTTGGCCAGCTTATGGTTCAGTAGAGGAAGTTAATAGAACTGCTGTAACGCGAGGTCTTGACCGCCGTGGCCGCTACCGTCATGTCTACGACTCGACTCAGTTCTTCGATCGAGAACAGCTAAACGAACAGACCAAGCAAGGCTACGAGGGAAGCCTTCTGCTGGAGTTGAAGAACAAAAATCGTGTCAGATCGAATCTCTAAATTAGTACTGGTGACCGGCGCTGCCGGCAAAGTGGGACAGCATTTCATCGACCACTTCCTGTCGGATGTAAACTGGGCTGAGGCAAAGATCCGCGCACTATGCCACAACCGTCAAATTCCGGAGGGCGAACGGCTGACTGTAATGAATGGATCAATCACCAATCGGGCCGCCGTAGCTAGGGCTGTCGAAGGCGCGACCCACGTGGTCCATCTGGCCACCTGCAAGGAAACGCCAGATGATGTGATTGACGTTACCGTCAAGGGACTATTCTGGCTGCTAGAAGAGTGCCGACAATCCGATATCTTTGAACGATTTATCCTAATCGGTGGTGATGCTAGTATTGGCCATTTTGTATACCCGCGTCCTATCCCAGTAACCGAGACCCAGAAACACTCAGCCTACGCCGGGTGCTATGCTCTCTCCAAAGTTATAGAGGAAGTAATCCTTGAGCAGTACTACGTTCAATATGATCTCGACGGATGTTGTCTACGTGCTCCATGGTTAATGGAAAAAGATGACTTCAAATGCTCCCTTTCCTTTAGTAGCAACGTTTTCGGCGAACCTAAGTGGCGCGAATTAGTAGACCATCACCGGGCGGATAAATATCAGGCAACAGGAACGATTCCCGTAATGGTGGATCAAGAGGGGAACCCTGTATTGAGAAACTTTATCCACGCAGATGATTTGATAACGGCTGTTATCACGGCAATGAATCATCCAGCCGCTCGACAACAACTCTTCAATATTGCCATGGATGAGCCAGTAGACTACCGTAAGGTCGCGCGTTATCTATACGAAACGCGAGGCCTACCGAGCGTAGATATCAGGACCGAATTCTATAGCACTTGGCTGGATAACACTAAGGCCAAACTTCTACTTGGATGGCGACCACAGTACAATTTAGAACGATTGATCGATAGCTCATGGGGCTACATTCGATCTGCGGACGACCCTAGGACAATCTGGTATCCAGGATAATTCAAAAAACATCACCTAAAGACAGAGGAGAACGATGACAGTACTTGGAGACGGAGATTACCGGTATGAGGAGCTTGATGACTGGGCAGAACTACCTGATGGCTGGCACTTCAAGGAAGTAGCGGATGTAGCCGTAGATGGCGAAGATCGCATATACGTGTTTAACCGCAGTGAACACCCAATGATGGTTTTCGACTGCGAAGGCCATTTCCTTGATTCTTGGGGAGAAGAT